>NZ_JBXSQI010000009.1:0-98093 GCF_057063565.1 Gilliamella sp. X-57
GATGCTCAATAACTGTCTCTGACATATTCAAATGAATCTTCAGTGTCACTTATCAAGACTTAATTTTTAAGTCCGTAGACTTTTCATTCTTTGTCTCGCAAGTGCCCACACAGATTGTCTGTTTCTTCTTTTTAAAGAGCTGACAGCTTCAATATCTAATCAACTTTTTGTTAATTTAGTTTGCTGTCTCAAGGGCTGCGTATATTACGCTACACTTTTTTATTCGTCAAGATCTTTTTTCAAATTTTCGATCTTATTTTTAACTCACTCACCGCCTGCTTGTCGCTGACTGCGTGTCAGTGGATGCGCATTATAGGGGCTTTAAAAATTCGTGCAAGTATTAATTTTAATTTTTTTTCCGTTTGTTTTTTATTTGTTCAAATATTTTTATTCGTCACATTCTGTATAAACAAAATAAAAATCATTTGTTACTGAAAAAACAATTCATTAAGTTAATTTATATAGGAATATAAAGACCCCTCGTACTTTCAATACAGATTTTGAGTATTAATTTATATTCTGCTAGTAATTTTCAAATAAAAACTATTTATTATTTTTTTGAAGAAAAAATTCAGAGAGTTTTTTAATAAAAATATCTTCAAAAAATGCTAAATTTAAATGTGAGTGACATTATTTAGCGAATTCCACCGATAAGATATTTTGCTTTATTTTTGAAAATCAATTTTATTATGTTAGCTATCATTACACTTAAAATTAAAGTGGATACCAAGAAGGTCACAGCGCCCAACGATGCCAACCAACCATTTTCGGTTTTGATTATATTGCTTAGTGGGGACATATACACTAGATGTTCAAGCTCTAACACAATAATTTCATGGATAAAATAAATTGGAAAACTAATATTTGCCATATAAGAAAAGAATTTATATAGTTTCCCCTCATTTATTTTATGGTTGAGTCCATCTAAAAAATAGAGTGCTAATATAAATAATATGATCTTTTGTAATGTATCGTAATAAAGTTTTTCAACGACTAAATGGCTTGTATAACGATAAGTGAATGGAACAAGAAAACATAAACTAAAAAGGAATATCACCCAGTACAAATTATCTTTTATTGACTTCATGATGGTTTGATAATTTTGTTTTATCATCATACCAATTAGATAGACAGGACCATAATGCAATAAATTTAAAAGCGGTTTAGTAAAATCGGGTTTAGTAAACATCACGACCCAAAACATAGCAATCAAACTTACGACGATTAAATTCTTTTTCGACCAATAAAAAAAGAGTGGCCCCATAAAATATACAATGATAATCATCGGTATAAACCACAAAGGTAGAAGCTGCGTACCAGTTAGCATCATACGAACTATCGTGCTGATAATACTAGTTTCAGTTGATGAGAACCATGGTAAATCGGATAAATACTGATAATGGAAAAATATAAAGCAGAAAATTGATACTGAAATATAAGGACATACTACTGTCTTAATTTTTGATAAATAATATGATTTAGTATTGAATTTATAGGTTAAATGTTGAAATAAAAAACCAGCAATTAATACAAAAAAAGTAGTAAAATTAAACGCAAATAAATTCAAAAAAGAAAATAAATAACTATTAGCGATTAAATGAGTATTTTTAAACACCCCCAAACAGTGACTAAAAACAATCATAATAATTGCAACACCACGTAATACATGAATGGAATGAATTTTTTGTGTTTTTTCTGTTACCATTTTAGATAGTGTAAATAATGAAAGTAATTAGCATACATTACCACATTTTCATGTAACTAGAACCATCATTTACAAAAAAATTTTAGGCAAAACACAACATATATAACAATATAAATCAATTAGTTATTATATTGTGTTTAAACTGGTTATCTAGCCAATTTATTAACAGCAAATGAACAAATAGGAATAATTTCACGTTCCTCTTGCTGTAATCGTTTAACGACAAGGTCTAACAAATGATCAGCAATACCTTGGCCTCGATATGCAGGATCGACATAAGTATGATTAATGGTAGCTTTATCTTTTCCCACTCTTGTAAAGGCCATTTCAGCAACTTCTTTATTATTAGTATCACAAGCATAAAAACGATCATTATCTTCTAAAAAACGTAATGACATAAAATCACCTATATACCATTGTCATTAATCGAGCACTTGATAAATTCAAAGATTATTTTATGATAAGTTTAATCCAATATCAGCTAACTATAGGAAAGCTAACAAATAAACAATAGATGACTGTTTTAGGATTTTATCGTCAATCAGTCACCTATAATCAAGCAGTCAGATCTTTATCAATATTGATTATGCTTTAACGGCATAATTACCATTTAAAATAATCTTTTAGCCGTATTATACAGATCTATATCAAATGGACGTTTCATATTATTGATAGCTTCAATAATATTATGATGTACTAATTTACCATTTTGTACACCAACGCTTCTACCAGCCTGACCTTGTAGCAACAATTCAACAGCATAAGCTCCCATGCGAGAACCTAAAATACGATCATAAGGAACAGGAGAGCCACCACGTTGAACATGACCTAATACCGTTGCACGTGTTTCGTGATGAACCGCCGCTTCAATGTCTGCTGCAAGTTGGTTTACATCACACATATGCTCTGTAACAGTTACAATTGCATGTTTTTTACCTTTTGCAAAGCCCAGTTTAATTTCTTCGATTAGATCTTCTTTAGTATAAGAAACCTCAGGAATAATCATAAATTCACAGCCGCCAGCAACAGAAGCATTTAAGGTTAAATCACCACAGTCCCGCCCCATGATTTCAATAACTGAAATTCGGTTATGCGAAGAACAAGTATCACGTAATCTATCAATTGCTTCAACTGCAGTGCTAAGGGCAGTAAAATAGCCAATGGTATAATCAGTTCCACGAATATCATTATCGATAGTACCAGGTAAACCGATACAAGGAAAACCTTCTTCAGTTAATCGCATTGCTCCCATATATGAACCATCACCACCAATAACCACTAAAGCATCAATTTGATGTTTTTTTAAATTAGCAATGGCTTTTTGTCTTACGTTTTTATCTTTAAACTCTGGAAATCTAGCCGAACCAAGAAATGTACCACCACGAGTAATAATATCTGATACACTTGAACGCTCTAATTGAACAATACGATCTTCACAAAGCCCCATATAACCATCATAAATACCAAAGACATCCAATCCTTCTGCTAATGCAGTTCTTACAACACCACGAATAGCAGCATTCATTCCTGGAGCATCGCCACCACTGGTTAAAATACCTATTTTTTTTATCATATGAAACAACTCCAAATTATTAACTTTTCGTTATTATAGAGTCTTAACAGATATCTAACAATAGACAATAAAAGCTATTTTTGATTAATTTTTCTACTTCTTTATTTCGGTTGGCACAACGGAAATTGGATCTTGGTGAATAATCACTGTTGCTGGAGAGAACTCTTTAGAAATATGTTTTTCAATAGCATCGGCAATAGCATGTGCTCTAATTAAAGGCATATCATCATCTAGCTCAAGGTGCAATTGAATAAATTTTAAAGGACCTGCTTGCCGTGTTTTTAGCTCATGAAAACCTTGTACCTCAGGATATGAAGTAACAATTTCAGCAATTCTTACCTTATCGCTATCAGGCAAAGCACGATCAAGTAGATCCTGAATAGCACGATAAGCAATATGATAAGCGTTATAACAAATGTATAAAGCAATAAGCGATGCAAAGGCAGCATCAGCATAAGTAATGCCGTACCAACTTAAACAAAGTGCAATAATAACAGCAATATTCATCAGCATGTCGGAAGAATAATGTAGCATATCAGCCTGAATAGCATTACTGCTGGTCATTTTTACAACGTGTCTTTGGTATAAGACAAGAACAGCTGTAATTACAGCAGAAACTATCGAAACAGTAATTCCTAATAAAGGAAGCTGCAACTCGCTTGGGTGAATAAAAGAGCGAATACTAGAAAGTAATAAAATTATCGCAGAACCAATAATAAATGCGCTCTGCGATAATGCAGCCAACGATTCTGCCTTACCATGACCAAAAGTATGTTCATCATCTGCCGGTTTTAGCGCATAACGGACCAAAAAAAAATTGAATCCAGAAGCAAGTAAATCGATACTTGAATCCAATAATGACGCAAATAAACTTATTGAACCGGTTACCCAGCAAGTTATCAATTTAATTAAAATTAGAAAAATAGAGATTAGAACGGCGCTCAATGTCGCTCTTTTAACTAATCTTTCGTACAAATGTGAATTTGGCATTTAATACCTATTTATTGATAGGATTCAATCCCTGCTGGAAGAACTAACTGCTCAGCAACCGCGGCTGCTCTTGTTTGTCCTAACAATACCTCGATAATTTTTAAAGCAAAATCAATGGAAGTCGCAGGACCTTGGCTGGTAATAACTTTATTTGGTTCATCAAAATAAACTCTATTAGCTTTCCAGTTTTTAAATGCATCTTTAGTGGTTGGATAACCAGTCATACCGGCATGCGGAAATAAATTATGATGCTGTAAAACCACTGCTGGCGAAGCACAGATTGCAGCAACAATACCGCCATTTTGATGTGTTTGCTTTAATTTCTCGATCAATAACGGACAGTCTCGAAAATTTTCTGCGCCTTTTACACCACCGGGTAAAATAACAACGTCAAAATCAATGTATTGAATATCTAAAATCGTTTTTTTAGCTAAAATTGTTACTCCTCGGGAACATTCAATTTCACGAGTATTCGAGATACTCGCGGTAGTCACTTTAATATCGGCTCTGGTTAATAAATCAATTGTCGTGACTGCTTCTGTTTCTTCACAACCATTTGATAAAAATACCAACGCTTGTTTTGTCATTGTTGTCCCTCTTTTGAATAAGTAACTGACTCATCATATTTAATAAAATGAGATTTATTTTACCCTTTCAATATTCGCACCTAATTTTCTTAGTTTTTCTTCAATATTATCATAACCACGATCAATATGATAAATTCGATCAACCGTCGTTAAACCTTCTGCTATGCAACCGGCTAAAACTAAACTTGCTGATGCTCGTAAATCCGTTGCCATGACTTGTGTTCCACTCAGTTTTTCAACGCCATGCGTAATTAATGTATTGCCTTCAATTTCAGCTCTAGCACCCATACGAATTAACTCAGGCACATGCATAAATCGATTTTCAAAAATCGTTTCTTTAATGATTCCTGTACCCTCAGCAACCATATTCAATAATGAAAATTGCGCTTGCATATCAGTAGGAAACCCTGGATGCGGAGCGGTGTGAATATTGACCGCTTTCGCTCTTTTTCCCTGCATATCTAAACAAATCCAATCATCACCAATTTCAATTTTAGCACCAGCCTCCTTCAATTTAGAAAGCACAGAATCAAGCAAGGTAGGATCAGTTTTACGACAAGTAATTTTACCTTGAGATATAGCAGCCGCAACTAAAAAAGTCCCTGTTTCAATGCGATCAGAAACGATCTCATGCACACCACCACCTAAACATTCGACCCCTTCAATTTCAATACGCATAGTACCAGCACCGGTAATTTTAGCGCCTAGCATATTCAGGAATTTAGCTGTATCAACAATTTCAGGTTCACAAGCTGCATTTTCAATTACAGTTTTACCCTCAGCTAAAGTAGCAGCTGACATAATAGTCACAGTCGCGCCAACACTCACTTTATCCATAACAATATGAGCACCTTTCAGTCGTCCATTTACCGATGCTTTAACATAACCTTCATCAAGTATAATTGTCGCCCCTAATTGTTCAAGACCCGTAATATGAAGATCAACAGGTCTTGCACCGATAGCACAGCCACCAGGTAATGAAACTTGTCCTTGTCCAAAACGAGCAACAAGCGGACCTAAAGCCCAAATTGAAGCGCGCATCGTTTTAACTAGCTCATAAGGTGCACAATAATTATTAAGATGACCTGCATCAAGATGAATAATATCACTTCGTTCACATTTTACGCCTAGCTGGCTTAACAATTCCAACGTTGTGTCGATATCTTTCAATTTGGGAACATTGCGAAGCTCTACTGGTTTTTCAGCTAAAATCGCAGCAAATAAAATGGGTAGCGCAGCATTTTTTGCGCCAGAGATAACCACATCACCATTTAGCGTGGTTGGACCTGTTACGTGAAACTTTTCCATTATTAACTCTTATGCATGATAAATTAGTGAATATTATAGAAGTTATTTACTAATAGATAAATGTATTTCATGAAAAAATTGAAATACACCCTTCTTCTAAATCAACGAAAAGTAAATAAAATTAAGGGCTATCGAAATTTCATCATATTACCTAATTTAATAATAATTAGTATTAATCAATGATTGACTCAGGCTAATTAGCATCTTATATTGGAATACATTAATTTTTAAATATAATTTGAGTTATGAGATATGGTTAACAAGGATTTAATATCTCAGTATAAGACAATAACGTTCAATTAAGAGAAAAGGTATGTTTGATTCACTCGCTAAAGCAGGAAAATATCTAGGCCAAGCAGCTAAATTAATGATTGGCATTCCTGATTATGATAATTATGTTCAGCATATGAAGCTCACTCATCCAGAACAAACACCCATGACTTATGAAGAGTTTTTCAAAGAGCGTCAAGATGCAAAATATAGTGGCAAAGGTGGATTTAAATGTTGCTAAAGACTAAGGGACAATAAATGACAGACCCTATTTCATCTTCATTATTACCTGTTACCTTATTAACTGGTTTTTTGGGCTCCGGTAAAACAACACTTATTAATTATCTGTTAAAGCATAACCATGATGAGAAAGTAATTATTATCGAAAATGAATTTGGTCCAGTAAATATCGATAGCAGTTTATTAAATGTTAGTACCGAAATTCAAATTGTCGAAATGACTAATGGGTGTATTTGTTGTACCGTACAAGGCGAACTTACTGAAGCATTACATAAATTACACACAAAGCGTTTAACAGGCGAATTACAATTTGATCGGCTGATTATCGAAACAACTGGACTTGCCGATCCAGCACCAATCATTCAAACCTTTTTTATTGATGATTTAATTCGAGAAACAATTCAACTTGATGGAATTATTACTCTTGTCGATGCCAATCATATTTTAAAACATCTTAATGAACATCCGGTAACCCTTTCACAAATTGGTTTTGCAGATCGTATTATTTTAACTAAAACTGACTGTATTAGTGATCAACAAAAAGCCGAAGTGATTAATCGAATTCATAAAATCAATCATAAAGCCACTATCTTTGAAGCTATAAAAGGGCAAATACCAAAATCACAATGGCTTGATATACATGCCTTTGATCTCAGTGATGAACTAACAATAAATAAAGGCTTTTTTGTTATCAACCCAACGAAAAAACTTGAAGTAAACTTTCAACCACTACCAATCCAAAAACAAGCAACATTATGGGGTGATAATATTTGTTCTTATCTTTTTGAAGCTGGTGAGCTCGACCTGAAAAAGATTGGCAACTTTATGGAGAGCTTAGTCGAACAATATGGTAACGACATGTTACGCTACAAAGGTGTTTTAGCTATCAAAAATAACAATCAACGATTGATTGTTCAAGGTGTACATAAAATCGTAGGATTTGACTATGGTTCTCCTTGGCAAAATTTAGCAGAAAGAATATCTCGATTAGTAATTATCAGTCGTACGTTGCCATTTGATGAATTAAATAAATCATTTTTAAAAACAATATCAGACCAATAACAAAAATTAATGCATTAAAAAGGCAAATTCACATCCTATTTTTATACTGAAACACATACTTTCCTGAAACTTCTTTACAAATTAACTGGCATAGAGCAACTCACATCTCTAATAGCCACACTTAATTTAATTTGCTACCATAACCGCCTTTTAAACATGATAAGACAAGCAACACAATACATGGATTACGATATCGCAATCATAGGACTTGGACCGGCTGGCAGTACACTAGCTCGTTTACTTAACCCGTCTTTTAAAGTCATTGCATTAGATACAAAACATCAAACAGGAGATGGAGGATTTCATAAACCTTGTGGTGGACTATTAGCAGATGATGCACAAAGGGCCTTTGTTCGGCAAAATTTGAACTTACCAGCTGATATTTTAACGAATCCACAAATTTTTAGTGTCAAAACTTATGACTTACAAACCAAACTTGTTCGGAATTATCAACGAAGTTATGTGAGTTTCGATAGGCATAAATTTGATCTATGGCTAAAATCACTAATACCATCAAACGTCACCGTCCTTCATAATACACTTTGTAAAGAAGTTAGACGTATCATTGATGGGTATCAAATTACCTATCAAGATGAAAATAAAAATGAACACAATATCACCGCACAATATGTGGTCGGTGCTGATGGCGCAAATTCCCTTGTGAGGCGGATGCGATATCCTCAGCATACAATAAGACAATATGTGGCGATACAGCAATGGTTTCCAGAACTGCATCCAAACCCTTTTAATTCGTGTGTATTTGATAATGAATCGACAAATTGCTACGCTTGGAGCATTTCGAAAGATGGCTATTTTATTTTCGGTGGCGCTTTCCCCAAAAAAGTAGCAAATCAAAATTTTGAAAAATTAAAAGAAAAATTAGCAACACAAGGATTCATTTTCGGTAAACCGCTAAAAACAGAAAAGTGTTTAGTCGTTTACCCAAATCGATTGCGTGATTTTTACACTGGCAATGAGAATATCTTTTTAATTGGTGAAGCAGCTGGTTTTATTAGTGCAAGTTCTTTAGAAGGTATTAGCTATGCTTTGGATAGTGCTGAAATTTTAAGTAAAATTTTAAACAGCCACCACCCCAAACCTAATAAATGTTATTATCAACGCACAATTCCACTACGATTAAAACTTTATTGCAAAATTTTCAAAGCCAAAGTATTAACGACCCCTTTATGGCGTAAACTGATAATGAAAAGCAAGATTGAGCATATTGAAAGAATTGAGTAACGTAAAATCAAAAATAAGCATAGTATAAGAATAATAATGAAATATATGAGGAAATATCAATTATGTTTGATGTCGAAGATTTAATTCGTTTTAATCACGAATGGTCAGAAAAAATTGAGCAAGAAGATCCTGAATTTTTTAAACAGCTTGCCGTTGCACAAAATCCGAAATTTTTATGGATTGGCTGTTCAGATAGCCGTGTTTCAGCAGAAAAACTTATCCAGCTAAAACCAGGTGAGCTATTTGTTCATAGAAACGTAGGCAATCTTGTTATTCATACCGATCTCAACTGTTTATCAGTAGTGCAATATGCTGTAGATGTACTTAAAATTGAAGATATCATTGTTTGCGGTCATTTAGGTTGTGGTGGAATTCGTGATGCGGTTGAAAATCCTGATTTAGGGTTAATTAATAACTGGCTACTGCATATTCGTGATCTGTGGTTTCGAAACAGTTCACTGCTGGGCCAATTTCCACCCGATATCCGCTTAGATGTGTTATGTGAACTCAATGTAATTGAACAAGTTTACAATCTTGGGCACTCCACAATAATCCAATCAGCATGGCAACGAGGTCAAAAAGTGAATTTACATGGTTGGGTTTACGGTATTGATAACGGTAAGATAACCGATTTACATATCACATCATCCAGCAGTGAAAATCTTGAAATTAATTATCGTGAGGCCATTTCTTATCTTTTAAATTTACATAAGTCACAAAAATAACCCAGTTTTTTTATTTAAAACGATAAATAACTTGATTGCTGCTTCCTCGCCACAATAAGCGAGGATCAGCAAGTTCTTGTATAAATTTTCCATCAATTAGCACATCAATGTAAGGAATAACGGCTTGTTGTTCGATGGTTAACTCATCAAGTTTATAGCCAGTCCAAAGCCAGATATCTTTACTATCACACTCGGATTTAACGCGTTGAACCAGTCTTAATATCGTTGACACATTTTGTGGATGCAAAGGATCACCGCCAGAAAGCGATAATCCTTGGCGTTTTATCTCGGTATCTTGTAAATCTTTGATAATTTGATCTTCAAGCGATTGCGTAAATAGCAAACCAGAATTTACTCCCCATGTACTTTTGTTATAACAACCAGGGCACTGATGTACACAACCAGCAACAAAAAGCACGCAGCGAGTTCCTTCACCATTAACAACATCGACAGGATAATAACGATGATAATTCATAAGTATCGCATTTATTATTAACCAATTTGACCATTATTCAAATGTTTAACCCGACGTTTGACCTCTTCTTGTTTACCAGCATTAAATGGACGAGCATCAGGACTACCTAAATATCCGCAAACACGGCGAATCACAGACACTTTTGTAGAGTCATGATTACCACAACTTGGGCAAACAAAGCCTTTACTTGTACACGAAAACTCACCGGTATAACCACATTCATAACATTCATCAATGGGCGTGTTAGTTCCATAATAAGGCACTCGAGTATAGCTGTAATCCCATACATCCTCTAATGCTTTGATATTATTAATCATATTTGGATATTCACCATAGCAAATAAATCCACCATTTGCGATAGAAGGATACATTTTTTCAAATTCGATTTTTTCGTATGGATTAACCTTTTTCTCAACATCAAGATGAAAGCTGTTTGTATAATAGCCTTTATCAGTAACACCAGCAATTACACCAAATTCGGCTGTATCAAGTCGGCAGAATCGATCACATAAGTTTTCGCTTGGTGTACTATATAAGCTAAAGCCATAACCAGTTTCATCCTTCCATTGATCTACCGCTTTACGTAAACGCTCAACAATTTCTACCCCCTTTTCACGTAATTTATCACTATCAAATGGGTGAATTTGATTTTCGTAAAGTGCATTTAAGGTTTCATGAAGACCAATATAACCTAAAGAAATTGAAGCGCGACCATTTTTGAAAATCTCAGAAACACTATCGTCTTCGTTAAGTCTCACACCACAAGCACCTTCCATATATAAAATAGGAGCTACCCGAGCTTTTACGCTATCAAGTCGAACAATACGCGTCATTAACGCTTTTTTACATAGCGCTAAACGTTTATCTAAAATTTCCCAAAAACGCGTTTCATCACCTTTAGCTTCAATGGCTATACGCGGCAAGTTTAGACTAATTACACCTAAATTATTACGACCATCATGAATTAATTGACCATCTTCTTCATATACACCTAAAAAGCTTCGGCAGCCCATTGGCGTTTTAAATGAGCCAGTAACTTCGACAACTTTATCGTAGTTTAGAATATCTGGGTACATACGTTTACTTGCGCACTCTAAGGCAAGTTGTTTAATATCATAATTAGTATCACCTGGTTTATGATTAATACCATCTTTAATTGCAAAAACCAATTTCGGGAAAACAGCCGTTTTATGATTTTTACCAAGTCCTTTAATGCGAACTTTTAAAATAGATTCTTGAATTAAGCGTGATTCCCAACTTGTTCCTAAACCAAAACCAAAAGTAACAAACGGCGTTTGACCATTAGCAGTATGTAAAGTGTTCACCTCATATTCTAGAGATTGAAACGCATCGTAACACTCTTTTTGAGTTCGGCTTTTAGCATAATCTTCTGGAGTTGGGATATTCCACTCTTCTGCCACTTGTTTGTGTTTGTTATAACTGATGGTAACAAATTTCGCTAAAACTTCATCGATGCGATTAATAGTCGTCCCGCCATAAATATGGCTAGCGACTTGTGCAATAATTTGCGCAGTTACTGCTGTCGCTGTCGCAATTGATTTTGGTGGCTCAATTTCAGCATTACCCATTTTAAATCCATTAGTTAACATACCATCTAAATCAATTAACATACAGTTAAACATCGGGAAAAATGGCGCATAATCTAAATCATGATAATGAATTTCACCACAATCGTGAGCGCGTGCAATGTCTTTTGGTAATAAATATTGTTTAGCATAATGCTTTGCCACAATACCAGCGAGCAAATCACGTTGAGTTGGAATCACCTTGCTATCTTTGTTAGCATTTTCATTTAAAATAGCAACGTTACTTTGCTCAATTAGCCCACGAATATCTTGATTTAGCCGGCTACGTTCTTCACGAGCGCGATCACGATCATGACGATACTCAATATAAGTTCTTGCTAATTTTTTATACGGACCTGACATCAACTGATTTTCAACCGCATTTTGAATTTCGTTAATATCGACACTTTCTCGCTCAGTCATTTGATTGGTAACAATACGAGCAACCGTTGCACAATAATCTGGATCATGAACATTGGCCGCCACTGCAGCTTTAACAATGGCATCTTTGATTCGAGTCTCATTAAATGCAGTTTGGCAACCATCACGTTTAATTACTACAGGCATACATCTCCTCAATATTCATTAATAATTAGCAATTGGCATAGGTTTTATATCACTAAAAATATTCATGTAATTATTACTCTTTTATGATATAAAACAGAGTTTTCACATCGCTTAGATTATACTATATATAGTGTTTATTTTTAAATTATACACCATATATAGTGTTTTTCTAGGTTTTTTAATAAATAAAATAACTTGACAAGTTTAAAGTCAATAATGACAAGCATTTATGAAATACTAAGATAGAAGACGGGAAAAAAGAAATAAATCCACTAGAAAAACAAATAAACAAAAGTGCAAAGCTTACTTGCACTTTTGTATACCAAAATGAGATTATTAATCAAACAAATTATGATTCAATATTTAGCCAATCCGTATGGAACACACCTTCTTTATCAATACGTTGATAGGTATGAGCACCAAAATAATCTCGTTGTGCTTGAATCAAATTAGCGGGTAATACCGCCGAACGATAGCTATCATAATAAGCAATAGCCGCCGAAAGTGTTGGAACAGCAATACCTTGTTGTACGGCTAAAGACACCACATCACGCAATGATTGTTGATAAGCTTCGACCGTTTGGTTAAAATATGGTGCTAATAACAGATTATCAATCTCATTATTATCAGCATAAGCATCGGTAATTTTTTGTAGGAATTGTGCACGAATAATACACCCTGCTCTAAAAATTTTAGCAATTTCACCATAATTTAAATCCCATTGATATTTATGGGAGGCGGCTTTTAATTGTGCAAAACCTTGCGCATAAGAGATAATTTTACCCATATAGAGAGCTTTACGAACTTTCTCTATCAGTTCTTTCTTATCGCCACTATAAGGCTCTTTTTGCGGACCTTTTAACACTTTTGCTGCCGCAACTCGTTGATCTTTAATTGCAGATAGGTAACGAGCAAATACAGACTCAGTGATTAATGATAAAGGCTCACCCAAATCTAAAGCGCTTTGGCTAGTCCATTTACCTGTTCCTTTATTGCCTGCAGCATCTAAAATCACATCAACTAAATAATTACCTTCTTCGTCTTTATGTTTGAAGATATCAGCGGTGATTTCAATCAAATAACTATCTAATTCACCTTTATTCCAATCAGTGAAAACGTCAGCAAGTTCATCATTAGTTAAACCAGCGGCATGTTTTAACACCGAATAACTTTCCGCTATTAGTTGCATATCGCCATACTCAATACCATTATGAGCCATTTTCACATAATGGCCTGCCCCATTTGGACCGATATAAGTCACACAAGGTTCGTTATTAGCCTTAGCTGCAATTTGCTCTAATATAGGTGCAACTAATTTATAAGCCTCTTTTTGTCCACCTGGCATAATTGATGGGCCCTTGAGTGCACCCTCTTCACCACCAGAAACACCCGCACCAATAAAGTTAAATCCTTCATCTGATAACGTTTTATTACGGCGAATTGTATCTTCGAAATAAGCATTACCGCCATCGATAATGATATCGCCTTTATCTAAAAGTGGGCGTAGTTCATCAATTACAGCATCTGTACCTTTACCTGCTTGAACCATGATTAGGATGCGACGTGGTTTTTCTAAAGAATTAACGAAATCTTCAATGGTAAAATAAGGAACCAATTGCTTATCAGAATGTTCAGCCATGACTTGCTCTGTTTTATCTTTAGAACGATTATAAATAGCAACAGAAAATCCACGACTTTCAATATTGAGCGCAAGATTTCGCCCCATAACTGCCATTCCAATAACACCGATTTGTTGTTTTGACATGAGTTGGCTCCTTTATTAAACCTTTATAACCTTAACCATAAGGCTTTTTAACAACATCTAAAACTTAATTAAGTTTTATAAATTACGCTATATTTTGCCATAAAAAAAGCCGTATCAGAATATAATACGGCTCTTTTTCATTACTTTAATGATATTTACTAACAACTGAGCAAATCATGAACGCTTCATCATTTCGAAAAACTCATCGTTGGTCTTAGTCATGGCAAGTTTATCAATCAAAAATTCCATCGCATCAGTCTCGCCCATTGGGTTAAGAATTTTGCGTAAGATCCACATTTTTTGTAGTTCATCTGGTGAAGTCATTAAATCTTCTTTACGAGTACCAGAGCGATTAAAGTCGATCGCTGGGAACACACGACGTTCAGCAATTTTACGAGATAAATGAACTTCCATATTCCCCGTACCTTTGAACTCTTCGTAAATAACTTCATCCATTTTAGAGCCAGTATCAATCAGTGCGGTTGCAATAATTGTTAAACTACCACCTTCTTCGACATTACGAGCCGCACCAAAAAAGCGTTTTGGACGATGTAACGCATTAGCATCGACACCACCAGTTAATACTTTACCAGATGATGGAACAACTGTATTGTATGCACGAGCCAAACGGGTGATTGAGTCTAATAAAATAATCACGTCTTTTTTATGTTCAACCAAACGTTTTGCACGTTCAATTACCATTTCAGCGACTTGAACGTGTCTTGCTGCTGGCTCATCGAAAGTCGAAGCAACAACTTCGCCTTTAACTAGGCGTTGCATTTCGGTCACTTCTTCTGGGCGCTCATCAATCATCAATACCACTAATTCACACTCAGGATGATTGACTGCTAGACTTTGAGCAATATTTTGTAAAAGCATTGTTTTACCTGCTTTTGGTGGTGCAACAATCAAACCACGTTGTCCTTTACCTATTGGTGATGCCAAATCAAGTACTCTTGCTGTGATATCTTCAGTTGAACCATTACCTCGTTCCATTCTTAAACGAGAATTGGGATGAAGTGGAGTTAAGTTTTCGAAAAGAATTTTGTTGCGGGCGTCTTCTGGCTTATCGTGATTGACTTCGTTGACTTTTAACAAAGCAAAATATCGTTCACCTTCTTTTGGCGGACGGATTTTACCCGCAATAGTATCACCAGTCCTTAAATTAAATCGTCGAATCTGACTTGGCGACACGTAAATATCATCTGGTCCAGCTAAATAAGAACTATCGGCTGAACGCAAAAAGCCAAATCCATCTTGCAAAATTTCCAGTACACCATCACCAAAAATATCTTCACCACTTTTAGCATGTTGCTTTAAGATTGCAAAAATAATGTCTTGTTTTCTAAGGCGGGCTAGATTTTCAAGCCCCATTTTTTTTTCACCAAGCGCTACAAGCTCAGAGACAGAAGTGTTTTTTAATTCAGTTAAATTCATAATTTTAAAAATTCTTGAGGATAAAATTGATATGTTTGCAATTAATATTATTTTTGTCTATTTGTTTCATTTACTTATAAAAAAATTCTCTCTCTTACAACACATAAATTCAATCGATTAATAAGCTTTTGATGATAATTGAAGATCTGGATATAGAATTTCACCACTTTACCAATAAAACAATGAATTTGTAGAAAGGAATATTTGTAAGAGGCTAGCAATTTACACTAAAAATACTAATATGTCTATATTTAATTGAATTAGTTGTTCTAAGTTGCTAAACCTAGTAAAAAGATAGAATCCAAAAGAGTAATATATAACTCATTACTCTTTTAACAACTCGTATCCAAATATAGGATATCTATTATAATTGCGGATCGATAAAATCTTTAAGCTGAGCTTTAGATAAAGCCCCTACTTGAGTGGCAACTACTTGTCCATTTTTAAAAATCAATAAGGTAGGAATCCCTCGAATACCAAACTTAGGTGCTACATTTGGGTTTTCTTCAACATTTAATTTAGCAATAACGATTTTATCAGCATATTCTTGAGCTATTTCTTCCAAAATCGGAGCAATCATTTTACAAGGTCCACACCAAGATGCCCAAAAATCAACAAGTACTGGTTTTGCTGATTCATTAATTGTTTTATCGAAAGTAGCTTCCGATAACTGAACGATATTATTACTCATTTTTATCTCCAACATATTTTACTTAATGCAATAATAGATGAGTTTAAATTACTCGACTAGTAATTAGTATAATAGGATATAATTATTAGTGATGCCACTGTATTTAGTATGTTATAATCTCAAAATTCTGATAATTATATCCGCAACCATAATGATTCAATCATATCTTACCAAAACAACTTTTAGTCAATTCCCCCTTCATCCTTTAGTGTTAAAAGCGCTTGAGAAAAAAGGGTTTGTTTATTGTACCCCTATTCAAGAAAAAACATTACCATTAACTGCTAAAGGAACTGATATTGCTGGACAAGGACAAACTGGAACTGGCAAAACAATGGCATTTTTGGCATCAACATTTAATCACTTGTTGAACCATGAACCTTTGCCCGATCACAAAACCAATCAACCAAGAGCTATTATTATTGCACCAACACGCGAATTAGTTGTGCAAATTTATCATGATGCTGAAGTTTTATCTGAAGAAACGGGCTTAAAATTAGGGTTAGCTTTCGGCGGCGATGGCTACGATAAGCAATTAAAAACACTCTCTACTGGTGTCGATATCTTAATTGCAACAACAGGGCGATTGATTGATTATGCGAAGCAAAATTACATTAATTTAGACGCAATTCAAGTTGTCGTGTTAGACGAAGCTGATCGCATGTTCGATTTAGGATTTATCCGCGATATACGTTGGGTTTTCAAACATATGACCCCACCACAAAAAAGGTTAACTATGTTGTTTTCTGCAACATTAACACATAATGTGCGTGAATTAGCCTTTGAACATATGAACAATCCACAATATGTCGAAATTGAACCGGAACAAAAAATTGGTCATCGCATCAAAGAAGAGCTATTTTTCCCATCTAATGAAGATAAATTAGCACTTTTACAAACCCTGATTGAGGAAGAGTGGCCAGATCGTTGCATTGTGTTTGCTAATACCAAAGTAACTTGCGAAAAGATTTGGCGACATCTTATTGCAGATGGTCATCGCGTTGGATTATTAACTGGCGATATTGCTCAGAAGAAGCGCTTATCAATTTTAGAGCAATTTACACAAGGTCACCTTGATATTTTAGTCGCCACCGATGTCGCTGCTCGAGGATTACACATTCCTAATGTTACCCATGTATTCAATTATGATTTACCTGATGATTGTGATGATTATCGACATCGAATTGGACGAACAGGGCGTGCAGGAGCCGAAGGTTACTCGATTTCGTTAGCCTGTGAACGTTATTCGCAAAATTTGCCTGCTATTGAAAAAGCAATTGATCATGCTATTCCCGTGAGCCAATATGACCCTTCAGCATTATTAATTGACTTACCAACACCAAAACCTTTTAGGCGCCCACCTCGTAGAAAATCTTCAAACTAGATATAGTAGGTAGGGAATTAATATCATCATAAAAAGTTAGCTAATAATGCAATGATACTTTGCTATAAATTATTTTTAGGTAGCTTTTTGTGATATTACTAATCTATTGTAATTAACATGGCTTGCCAAAATTATTCTTCATGTAAATTTTTATTCATCCGCTCTAAAAAACATTGGTATTCAAGCTCAATTTCATTTTTAGTTTCCTTTGATAAAGTAGCAACATGAAATCGATTCAATGAACTATATAAAACAAATAATATATTCATTGAAATGGCTTCCTTTTTCTTTTTTATCTTATAATATGCACTTAAATACCCTACTTGTTGAAATGTTTCGACATCTTTGATGCCAACACTGCACAATAACCTTTCTAATGACAAGGTCATATTGGGTAGTTCTTTTATCCGATTTGCTTTAATTTCATTTTTTTCGTGTAGCTCCTTTTTAGTATATGTGATCACCATATTTACCATAGTAACTAATTTTTCTTGAGCCTTAAAAAGTTCCTCATCAACTTTATAGTAATCAAGTAATTTCGTTGACATCCCCATTGTTATACTCAACGGCTGCATACCTAAATCAATAAAAAATGAGCGATAATCAGGATGCCCTCTTAAATAAAAATCTTTTTGGGTAATCCAGCCAAACATTGTATCTTTACTATTAACGCTAAATCCACCAAAAAATGTTTTGATTGAAATATCTTCAATGTCAGAAAGTACTGTTAAAATTCGATTTGCAAATATTGAGCACATAATTAATTTCCATCTGAATTTTATTAAGTAACCGAAATAACTTACTGGTTAATCTAAATTATAGCTATGCTATATTCAAACTATTTCTAAATAAATTCATAATTATGGGATCTGCATTCCATATATAAAGATTAAATATATTATTGCTTGATAAATTATATTTTTGTGAAATTGGAACAATTTTTGTAAAAAAATAGCATTAAGAAAAAATAAATCTTAATAATTCTTAACAAAAGAAAAATAGCTTTAACATTGTTATTCTGTCGTAATAATTATACAATCAAAACCTGTTAACTTAATGGTACTTAATTTTTGTCGAATTGAATCAACATGATAAAAAACATTTTTGCTTTATTTTTTATGTTTTACTCTTTTGTCGCATCTGCCGATAAATTACCCTTAATTGATTCGTTAATACTTTGTACCCCTGAATTTTTTAAACAAGTTTATACCCATAAAGATGAATTAGAAAAATATACTGACATCAAAAATTTTAACCAAAACCAAGCTTACATTCCTGTAGAAAATCGTTCAGATATCGCCAAAAACCATGTTAATTTCAAAACCCCCATGACTTATAAAAACCTAAAAATTACAGGCTATTATGATAGTGCTATGGATCTTGGTAAAATGGGAAAATATTATTTTTGGGGATTTATCATCGATAATGATATTAATCAAATCAAAGAAGCATTGGGGTTTATAGATTGGAAAAATATGGAGGATAACCTACTTTATATCGGAAATCCAAAGGTACGAAGTATTGATGATGACATCCAAACCTGGCATAAAAATACCGGTACTGTTGTTGGAGTAAAAACCATTCCAGCACCGAATACTACTGAAAAACTACTATTACTTGAAAAAAGTCCAAATATGAATCTTCTTATTTGTTCTATTCAAGGTATTGTAACCCCTGAACTACTCAAGCAAGAACGACCAGACATTCTTCAATAATTAAAATTAAATCGCTAAATCATCCATTTCACCCGTGCGAATACGAATAACCTGCTCAACATTATAAACAAAAATTTTGCCATCACCGATTTTGCCCGTTTGAGCGGTTTTCATAATAGTTTCGATACACATATCTAAAATATCATCTGAAACAACTAGCTCAATTTTCACTTTGGGTAAAAAATCAACCATATATTCTGCACCACGATAAAGCTCTGTATGGCCTTTTTGCCGCCCAAAACCTTTAACTTCAGTTACTGTCATACCGGTAATACCTTGCTCGGCAAGCGCTTCTCGAATATCATCAAGTTTAAATGGTTTAATAATTGCTTCAATTTTTTTCATATCTATTTTCCTTTAATTCAAAATTACCAATTTTTAAACCCAAAAGCAGAAGTAATTGGATAACGTCGACCTTTGCCAAAGTTACGAGCTGTGATTTTCGGGCCAACAGCTGATTGGCGACGTTTATACTCATTGATATCGACCAATTTAATCACTCGCCTTATTGTCGCCTCATCATAACCTTGTGCAATAAGTTGTTCAATGGAAAGATCGTGTTCGACATAACCTTTCAAAATGCCATCTAAAATATCATAAGGAGGTAAGCTATCTTCATCTTTTTGATCAGGTGCTAACTCCGCTGAAGGTGGTCGTGTTATCACTCTCTCAGGAATAACATAAGAACGCGTATTTCGGTATTTTGACAACGCAAACACCATTGTTTTAGGAACATCTTTAAGCACATCAAAACCACCAGCCATATCACCATAAAGGGTTGCATAACCTACCGACATTTCACTTTTATTACCCGTTGTTAGCACCAAACTACGACGCTTATTTGACAGTGCCATTAAAATAACACCACGACAACGGGCTTGTAGGTTTTCTTCCGTTGTATCTTTTTGTGTATCTAAAAACAGTGGGCTTAGCGATGACATAAATGCATCAAACATCGGCTCTATTGAAACAATGTTAAATTCAACCCCCAATATTTCGGCTTCTTCTTTGGCATCTGCAATACTAATATCGGCTGTATAACGAAACGGCATCATCACCGCTTGCACTTTATCTTTACCTAAAGCATCAACCGCAATAGCAAGGGTTAAAGCAGAATCAATACCACCAGAAAGCCCTAATACTGCGCCTTGGAAACCATTTTTAGTCACATAATCGCGAGTTGCAAGTACTAATGCATCATAAACTGAAGCTAATTGATTATTTTCATTCTTATCAATTATCACGGGATGATTTATACCCAATTGAAAAGCAACAATTTGTTCTTCAAATGAATTTAGCTGACAAACAATTTCACCGTGTTCATTACAAACAAAAGATCCACCGTCAAAAACTAATTCATCTTGCCCCCCCACTTGATTGACATAGATAATAGGTAACTCTGTTCGTTTTGCATGTCGTTTAACTAAATCATGTCGATGTTTTTGTTTTGCATAATCGTAAGGCGAAGCATTAATTGCTACCACAAAATCAACTTGAGCTTGTTTAATATCATCGATTGGCTGATTTTGCCAAAGATCTTCACAAATTAACAAGCCAATCTTTTGACCTTTAAAATTGACTACGCAAGTGTGATTGTCAGCAGAAAAATAACGCTTTTCATCAAATACATCGTAATTGGGTAGCCATTGTTTATGATAGCAAGCTAACAATTTTCCATCACAAAAAAAGGAAAGCGCATTATAAATATTTTGATCTTGCCAATGCGGATGACCAACAATGACTGCACACTGTATACTTGCTTGTTGAATTAATGATAATGCGTTTTGACAACGTTCTTTAAAATCAACACGGAAAATTAAATCTTCGGGTGGATACCCACACAAAGCAAGTTCTGAAAAAATAATGAGATCGTCGGATGAGTGGCTGTTTATCAATTCAATAATCTGTTGAGCGTTCCCTTCAATATCGCCCACACGCCAATTTTTTTGTGCTAAAACAATAGATAAAGACATATAAAATTTAATATCACAAATCGAAATTATCATTAAGTTTAAATGATTCTAAGTTGCACTGCCACTTTTTTATCGCTAACATGCAACAATAAATTGGCTTTGACTTGTCTGGAAATTATTATGCAAAAAATATTAAATGTGGCATTAGCTAAACGCAGTTACCCCATCACTATTGGTGAAAATCTACTAAGCGAATTTCAACATTTTAAACTCCAAGCTGGTCAACGCGTGCTCATTGTTACGAATGAAACTATCGCGCCCCTTTATTTACAAACATTAATTGATATGCTTGAAAAGCATGGTATAAAGACCGATTCAGTCGTTGTTCCTGATGGTGAGCAGTATAAAACGATGGAAACATGGAATACGATACTCACAGCCTTGCTTGCCCATAATCATACCCGAAGCTCAATCCTTATTGCACTTGGTGGGGGCGTCATTGGTGATGTTGCTGGATTTGCCGCATCAGCTTATCAACGTGGCATTAAGTTTATTCAAGTACCTACCACACTACTATCTCAAGTTGACTCATCTGTAGGTGGCAAAACCGCGATTAATCATCCACTGGGTAAAAATATGATTGGCGCATTTTATCAACCGCAATCAGTTGTCATTGATCTCAATTGTTTAAAAACATTACCGCAACGAGAACTTTCGGCAGGACTTGCTGAAGTGATAAAATACGGTATTATTTTAGACCCCGAATTTTTTAATTGGTTAGAACAACATATAGAAGATTTATTAAATTTAGATGTTAACGCATTAAGTTACTGTATTTACCATTGCTGCGAACTAAAAGCAAAAGTGGTTGCTGCTGACGAAACTGAACAAAACATGCGCGCCATTTTAAATCTTGGTCATACTTATGGTCATGCGATAGAGGCAGAATTAGGCTATGGAAACTGGCTACATGGCGAAGCCGTCAGTGTCGGTATGCTAATGGCTGCACAAACCGCAAAATTACTTGGTAAATTAACCCAAGCAGATATTGAACGGATTAAAAACTTATTAATTCGTGCTAAGCTACCGGTTAACAGACCAACAACAATGCCGATTGAATCTTACCTACCACACATGTTACGAGACAAAAAAGTACTATCTGGACAATTACGGCTAGTTGTACCCACTAAAATTGGGCACGCTGAAGTGATTGATGGCATTGATAAAGACGTGGTATTTCAATCTATACAACTTACTTAATCAATGATTGATAAAACTAGTCGCATCATTGCTAGTAAGTTAAGAAACTACGTTAATGAATATATATAACAAAACTAACGCCGTATCACAAATAAGCGATATGGCGCTTATATCATATTCAGTTATATTTTTTGTAAAAAATATTCAGGATTCTATACCGTTTCGCGATTAATTTAGACTTCGCAATATCTATTCGTTAAAACATGTGATAACCATCGTATCAATCAAAAATTCACAAAACCGGCTTGTCCACACATGAATGACAAAGCCATAAGAGATAGGTACTTTAATGAAGAAAAGTGTTCACTTTTTCGGTTATATTTTTTGTAAAAAATATTCAGGAGTCTATACCGTTTCGCGATTAATTTAGACTTCGCAATATCTATTCGTTAAAACGTGTGATAACCATCATATCAATTAAAAATTCACAAAATCAGCTTGTCCACACATGAATGACAAAGCCATAAGAGATAGGTACTTTAATGAAGAAAAGTGTTCACTTTTTCGGTTATATTTTTTGTAAAAAATATTCAGGATTCTATACCGTTTCACGATTAATTGAGACTTCGCAATATCTATTCGTTAAAACATGTGATAACCATTGTATCAATCAAAAATTCACTAAACCTACCTGCCGACAAACGAATGGCAAAGCCGAAAGCCTGATACGGAAATTTATGAAGAAGTAACCTAATCAACAATAGTTAGCAATTCAAAAGATAGAAAATAAAAGGTTAAGAAATTTATTAACTTTTATAATACGGTTAAACCACATAATGTGATTTCAGATAAAACACTTTATGCATTTTTAGCGGATTATTTTAATCATGAAGTGTGAACAACTCGGTGTTTTCCTATAACTTATCGAAATGTAAACATTTAATTACACAATTTTAGATCTGGTTTGTTTAGATACCCGTTTTGCAAGTATCTTTTTATCAAGTCACAAAATATAAAAATGAATCATTTAGTAAACAGTAAAAATTTCATTTACTATTATGTAATTTTGTGTTTACATAATAAGCGTTTATGTAATTAATATTTTACATATAAAATATAAATGATTTTAACAAGGAAAATAAAAATGTTAAAAGATACCCTAAATAATGTTCGAATCCGAGACGAACACATGTTAATCACCCCCGAAGAAATCAAACAGCTTTATCCTCTTTCTGAAGATTTAAAAAATCAAATAGCCTTGTCTCGTCAAACTGTTGTGGATATTTTAGAAAGGCGAGATCACCGATTACTTATCGTCTGTGGTCCTTGTTCTATTCATGATCCTATTGCGGCACTTGAATATGCGCATAAATTAAAAAAACTCTCAGACGAAGTTAAGGATCACTTATTTATCGTCATGCGTGTTTATTTTGAAAAACCAAGAACCACTGTTGGTTGGAAAGGTTTGATTAACGATCCTCATATGGATAGCTCATTTGATATTGAGCATGGACTAAAAAAAGCACGCAAATTACTGCTCGATATTGCTGAAATTGGCTTACCTATTGCTACCGAAGCATTAGATCCCAATACACCACAATATATTGCCGATTTAATTAGCTGGTCAGCAATCGGTGCAAGAACCACAGAGTCACAAACCCATCGAGAAATGGCTTCAGGGCTTTCGATGCCTGTCGGTTTTAAAAATGGCACAGATGGTAGTTTGGATGTTGCCATTAACGCCATGAAATCAGCCTCTATGCCTCATCGTTTTGTAGGCATTAATCAACAAGGGCAAGTGACCGTTTTACAAACAATGGGCAATCCACATGGTCATGTTATTTTGCGTGGTGGTAAAACACCTAACTTTGATGCTGAAAATGTCGCATTATGTGAAATTCAAATGCAAAAAGCAGGGTTATTACCTAACTTAATGATTGACTGTAGCCATGCCAATTCCAATAAAGATTATCGCAATCAACCGATTGTTGCCGACTCAATTATTGAACAAATCAAGCATGGTAATAATTCAATTATTGGCGTGATGATTGAAAGTAACTTGTTTGAAGGCAACCAATCTTCTGAACAACCGCAAGAAAACTTTAAATATGGTGTGTCAGTGACCGATGCTTGTATCAATTGGGAAACCACCGAGCAAGTGTTGCAAAAAATGAATAGCCAGTTAGCTACACCTCTAATTGAAAGACAAAAACAACCACCTAAGCCCTAAACACTAATAAAAAAATCGCCGACAAAAATATCGGCGATTTTTTTATTTAACCTAATTGTTTGCGAGCATTACGGAACATTCGCATCCATGGGCTATCTTCGCCCCAATTATCTGGATGCCATGAATTAGCAACTGTTCTAAATACCCTTTCTGGATGTGGCATCATAATGGTTGCTCGCCCATCTTCAGATGTCACCGCAGTAATTCCGTTTGGTGAACCATTGGGATTGGCAGGGTACTGCTGTGTTACTTTGCCATAATGGTCAATATAACATGCCGCTATTAATGCTGATGCTTCTAAATTAGTTAGATGCGTATCATCACAAACCTCAACACGCCCTTCGCCGTGTGAAACCGCAATTGGCATATGTGATCCCGCCATATCAGTAAATAGCAACGAAGGGCTTGATTGAATTTGCACTAAGCTAAAGCGCGCTTCAAAACGTTCTGACAAATTACGCACAAAACGAGGCCACAAATCAGCCCCTGGAATCAGATCCTTAAGGTTTGACATCATCTGACAACCGTTACAAACCCCTAACGATAACGTATCTTGGCGATGAAAGAATCGTTCAAATTCATCGCGCACCTTTTCGTTAAATAAAATCGATTTAGCCCAACCTTCGCCCGCGCCTAGCACATCGCCATAAGAAAAGCCACCACAAGCAACCAGTGTACTAAATTGGTTAAGAGTAATGCGACCTGAGAGTAAATCAGTCATATGCACATCAATGGCCTCAAAACCAGCTCGATCAAATGCGGCGGCCATCTCGACATGCGAGTTAACACCTTGTTCACGTAAAATAGCGACTTTAGGTTTTGCACCTTTAGCAATATAAGGCGCTGCGATGTCCGTTTGTGGATCGAAAGTTAAGTGCACATTTAAGCCCGGATCATCTTCATTTTGTTTCGCTTGATGTTCTTGATCGGCACACTCAGGATTATCACGTAACCGCTGCATCTGCCAAGTTGTTTCGGCCCACCATGTTCTTAACATTGAGCGCGACTCACTATAAACCACAGCAGATTTGTTACGCACAATAAATTGTTGTCCTGCTTTAGCACTACCCAAAGCATGAACCGTATGGGATAAGCCAAACTGCTTAAAGCAAGCCATCACATCATCTAAACAACTATTGGCCACTTGAATAACAGCACCAAGCTCCTCATTAAATAGCGAAGCAATCACATCATGGCCTAATTGAGAAATATCAACATCAACACCACAATGCCCAGCAAAAGCCATCTCGGCTAATGTCACAAACAGCCCCCCATCGGAACGATCATGATAAGCCAGCAACACATTTTGACTGACTAAAGCTTGAATGGCTTGATAAAAAGCAAGCAGCTCTTTAGGATCATGAACATCCGCTGTTTGTTGGCCTAAATGACGATACACTTGCGCAAGTGCGGTTGCCCCTAATGCTTGATGACCTTTCGATAAATCAACCAACAATAACGTATTATCTTGATCGGTACGCAATTGTGGTGTTACGGTTTTACGCACATCTTCAACGCGCGCAAATGCCGAAATCACCAATGATAACGGTGATGTCACTGCTTTTTGTTCACCATCTTCTTGCCATGTGGTTTTCATCGACATCGAATCTTTACCAACCGGAATTGCAAGTCCCAATGCTGGGCATAGATCTTCACCTATTGCTTTAACGGCCTGATAAAGCCCAGCATCTTCGCCCGGATGGCCAGCGGCGGCCATCCAGTTAGCTGAAAGCTTAATGCGTTTGATATCACCAATATTCGTTGCGGCAATATTGGTAATCGCCTCACCAACAGCAAGCCTTGACGAAGCTGCAAAGTTAATTAGCGCAACTGGCGCGCGCTCTCCCATAGACATAGCTTCGCCATAATAGCTATCAAAACTTGCTGTGGTGACAGCGCAATCGGCAACTGGTACTTGCCAAGGTCCAACCATTTGATCTCGCGCCACCATCCCCGTCACAGAGCGATCACCAATGGTAATTAAAAAGGTCTTTTCGGCAACCGTTGGTAAGTGTAAAACCCGTTTGACCGCATCATATAAATTAATGTCAGCAGTTGAAAAATTATCACCATGCGCCTGATGTGTTTTTACATCACGTTGCATTTTAGGCGTTTTACCAAGCAGTACATCCAGTGGCAAATCTATCGGGTTATTATTAAAATGCTCATCATGCAAAATCAGCGCTTTATTCGCTGTTGCCTCACCAATAACGGCATAAGGCGCTCGTTCACGCTGACAAAGCTCATCAAACAATGCTAATTTATCGGATTGGATGGCAAGGACATAACGTTCTTGCGATTCATTACACCAGATTTCTAACGGGGACATACCCAGCTCATCGCTGAGTATTTTCCGGAGCTCAAATTGACCACCACAGCCACCGTCACTAACTAGCTCAGGCATCGCATTAGATAACCCTCCAGCACCCACATCATGAATAAATAAGATAGGGTTATCTTCACCTAGTTGCCAGCAACGATCGATAACTTCTTGACAACGGCGCTCCATTTCAGGGTTATCACGCTGAACAGAAGCAAAATCCAGATCTGCATCGGATTGACCTGATGTCATAGATGAAGCAGCGCCACCGCCTAAACCAATATTCATTGCTGGACCACCTAACACAATCAGCTTAGAGCCAGCAGGAAACTCATCTTTTTGGATATGTTCACGACGTATATTACCCATACCACCCGCTAACATAATCGGTTTATGATAACCTCTCACTTCTTCGCCATTATGGCTATTTACTCGCTCTTCATAAGTGCGAAAATAACCCAATAAAGCCGGACGACCAAATTCATTATTAAACGCTGCTCCCCCTAAAGGACCATCCATCATAATATCAAACGCACTGACAATACGATCAGGCTTACCAAAATCTTGCTCCCAAGGTTGTTCAAAATTAGGGATCCGCAAGTTAGAAACCGAAAAACCCACTAAACCAGCTTTAGGTTTAGCCCCGCGCCCTGTTGCACCCTCATCACGAATCTCACCCCCACTCCCCGTTGCTGCACCCGGCCAAGGTGATATGGCTGTTGGATGATTATGCGTTTCAACTTTCATTAAAATATCCGCATATTCTTGATGATAACCGTAGGTTTTATTCTCATTATCCGCAAAAAAGCGCCCAACTTTCGACCCATCCATCACCGCAGCATTATCCTTATAAGCGGACGAAACATAATCAGGGGTGTGTTCAAAGGTATTTTTGATCATCTTAAACAGTGATTTAGGCTGCTTTACCCCATCAATAATCCAATCAGCATTAAAAATCTTATGGCGACAATGTTCAGAGTTGGCTTGCGCAAACATATAAAGTTCAATATCAGTCGGATTACGATTTAATTTTTTAAAATTTTCGACTAAATAATCAATCTCATCAGATGCTAACGCTAAACCTAATTTAAGGTTAGCGTCTTCTAACGCCTTGCGTCCCTGACCTAATAAATCAACGGTTGTTACAGGCGTAGGTGACTCAACGTGGAATAGCTGCTCGGCTTGCTCAACACGACTAAAAACGGCTTCCATCATGCGATCATGAATCAATGATAAAAAATCATTTTTTTGTGAATCGGTTAACGGTGAACTCACTTGCACATAATAAGCGATTCCCCGCTCAATACGGCGAATCTGTAACAAGCCACAATTATGCGCAATGTCCGTCGCTTTTGACGACCAAGGCGAAATGGTTCCGGCTCTTGGAGTAACTAAAAAAAGTTGCTTGCTAGATGTCTCTTTAACATTGATTTGTGCGGTTTTAGGACCGTATTGTAATAATTTATCTAAAGTTAGCTGTTGTTCAGCCGTTAACTCGCCAGCCAAATCAACAAAATGGAGGTATTGGGCTTCAATATCGATAACAGGGATGGATTTTTCACAACAAGTAGATAAGATTTTACTAATACGAAATGCAGATAAAGCAGAACAGCCAGCTAAAATTTTCATGCTAATTACTCTTTTTAAGCCAAACATAGGTTAAAAAATAGAACAACATTATAAAAGAAAGTGAACAATGTGGCTATCTTAAATACAGTTAGTCAAGCGATAACAAATTGGAAAGCCGCTTTGTACGTCTAAGACGCATTTGGATTCCTACCAAATGTTCTATGCCTATTAACTCACTTAGCAAAACTTAAAAGAGAAAAAGAAGCCAGACTTTGCCTTGAGTAAAAATATTAAAAAACATCAAAATTATTGTTTAGATATTTGATTTTACTAAAATTTTATTTTTAGCCAAATCAATTAGTTATAGAGTCCTTCAACCTCAGTGCCAGAGGTTTTGTTTTTTGGGTTATACTCTTTTGCTATTTAACTGCAAAAAAGTATAACCTACCAACGTTATCAACTCAAAGCCTGTCTTAGGCTAAGATGGCTTTCTTTGATTGTTGATTCTTAAAATGGCAAATAATTTCATCCATGACGCGAGAATTAATTAAGAGCTAAGGAGCGACACAAAGCGCGGAACGCCTCGGATCAGGGTTAGTAAGCACACTACCTTGAAAAATCTCAAACCCATCACTAGTCGGGAAGCTATGATTGAAGTCACCCATACCTATGTACAGCTGTATATTTCCCCACTCAGAAAAAAAACCACCGCCTATTCGACGCTGGTAATAATTACCACTTGATGAGGGCGTAGCACCAACAGCGCCTTGACACTTATCAGAGTTCTCACCCGAACAGACTGCATTGGTAAGGTCTTTTACTCGTGAAAGACGATATCCTAAACCGCTACACCAAGAGTCTGAGGGTAACCTTTGCCTTCCGTCTTGTCGGTAGACAAACCACTGCTGTAATACAAATCCATATTTTACGACTACATTACCCTGACTATCTCTACCCACTAACTCAAAGGTCTGCGGTAAATTTGGCTTAGCAATTCGACTAGGATTAAGATTCTCCCATTGATCTTCTGCCTCCGGACCAGTTAAAGTAACCTTTACAAGTTTACCATCTAAACCCGGTGCCATTGTGGCAGTTATACCCTCATGGGTGACAGGTTCCCAAGTCAATTGACCGCCACCACCACCTATTCCTAAAATAAAGTAGAGGCCATTTAAACCAGTAGTCGGGAAGTTTCGATCGTAAGATGCTGGGTCGGTTGATTGAGTAATAAAAAAACTTGTTGAACCATCAGGATCCCACATGGAAGCAGGACCATCAGTTGGATGAGTACCCCCCCCAATAGGAAGGCCTTGGCTGGGCATAACAGGCTTTTAGTGATGATTGAGGATTGATATAATACGTTGTCCCGTTATACTCGAAAGGAGTACGATTAGGCACACCGTATTGTGTACTTAACACTCCCTCGTCATTAAAAATCACCATTTGATAAGGTGCTTTACAAATATCTAAAACATCGTTACGACTCACCTTCCTGTAAAATCTATCGCGTAAAAGAATTTCTAAACTACCTGGTATTACTACATCGCCCTCATCACCACCCCATAATCCTTCAGTTTCTACAATTACATCGCCATCACCATCATCATCACCCCATAATTTATGTGTAGTAATTAGCTCATTTAACCCTATTGATGTCATTGATTTTGGTATTAACATGTCAATATCATTAAAACTTTCCCCGACTCGAGGTAACATAATTGGGTTTGAATTTGATGAGTTGTTGGTTTCTGGCGTGATTGTAGTACCATCTGATAACGTAAAAGAAAGAAAACCATCTGTTGTATTGGCCTTGGTTTTCCCCCCATCAAATGTTAAATACGGCGCGCTACCTTCAATGATTCCCGTGGTAATTGCTGATAATGCCTGAGTATGTAACGAATACGACAATAGCAACAACATAGCTAATGCTATAGGAAATCTTGATGATACTAATGAGGTTAAAGAAAAAACTCGACTAAAGGGAGATTTAGACGTATTTAAAATATAACGCAGCCAGAGCTGCTGTCCATAATTGTACTGCATAATATTCTGTCCATAAATTTATCTACTTTTTATTTAATCTTAATTTCCATAGCCTGATTATGAAATAAGTTAAATTTACTTTTAATCATTCCAAAGTATAGCATTTTTAAAAAATTTTCTCCTTTGGATTTAAAGAATTATAAAGAATCATAAAGAATTATCAAGAACAACCTTGATTAAGCTTTTAATGGAATACCTGAAAATATTTGTCAAAATCTTTCAGAAAAATATACGTTTGAGTATACAAATTAGTTTTTGGAGTTGATTCTAATAGTGGGCTGTTCAGAAAATATTGATTTATTATTCAATTACTGATTTACTGTTTATCTAAAAATTTGTAAATTATTATTTTAATTAACTATAAAAAATAAGTTGCCATGAAATAAAAAATATAAATATAGTGGTATTTATTAATTTTTCTAATTTGAAAGATCAAATCGTCACCTTAAAACTTCAGTTGACAGAATTATAAAATCACCATTTATTACAAACAGAACTACTTTATTGCCGATAATTGTTCGGCTGAATTAGAAAAAATCCCACAGTCAATCGAGAAACAAGGTATTATCAAAAACAAAGGCTGATTCGATAGGGAATTCATTTTTGCCTAAATGGTTAATTTGGATTTGTTTAGTTATTGGTGCTATGGCATTAATCATTATTGAATTAAAACTACTTAACGAAGTTAAGAAGCCTTCATAATTAAAAAGAGTGAGAATAGAAGATAACTTAATATGATACTTGCAATTGATGTTTATTACATTGATAACCGCGCCAAATCGGTCGGCGTTTTATTTCATCATTGGACTGATTCAACCTCAGCAATTGAACAGGTAATCACAGATTATCAAGATAATGTTGCGCCCTATCAATCAGGTCAGTTCTATCAACGTGAATTGCCTTGCATTATGTCACTGCTTGATAAAATTGATTTAAGTAAACTTACCTGCATTGTGATTGATGGTTATGTGCATTTGGATGAAGGTAAGATAGGGCTAGGTGGGCATTTGTATCATGCATTAAACAAAACCATTCCTATTATTGGTGTTGCTAAAAAGCCGTTTTCAGGCAATAGCGAGTATTTGATCGAAGTTCTTCGCGGTCAAAGTAAGCACCCGTTATATGTTACCTCGATAGGCATACCGCTAATAAATGCAGCTAATAGCGTGCAATCAATGGCAGGCAAACACCGAATGCCTGATGTGCTGAGCTATTTAGATCAACAAACAAAATTATTTAAACACGAAGAATAATTTATTGAATTAGATTCAAGTAATATAAATGAGGTGGCAACTACAATCATTCGCCGCCCCAATAAGTCGGCGAATGACTTAGTTAAATTATGCTTCGTTCCAGCTATCCCTTAAACCCACGGTTCGGTTAAACACAAGCTTATCTTCGGTTGCATATTTATTATCTAAACAGAAATAGCCCTCACGTTCAAATTGATAAGCATGCTCGGCTTGTGCATGTTGTAAACTTGGCTCAACAAAACCTTGTTTAATAATTAATGAATTAGGATTAATGGTTGATAAAAAGTCCTCGGCTGCACCTGGGGTTGGCGTATTAAATAAACGATCATACAGACGAATTTCAGCCGGTTTGGCAAACTTAGCCGAAACCCAATGAATAACGCCTTTAACTTTACGTCCATCTTCTGGGTTTTTATTTAATGTAGCAGGATCGTAGCTACAATAGATCGTTTGGATGTTGCCTTCGGCGTCTTTTTCAACGCGCTCAGCACGAATCACATAAGCATTACGCAAACGCACTTCTTTACCGAGTACTAAACGCTTGTAGTTTTTGTTAGCTTCTTCCCTAAAATCAGCTCGGTCGATATAGATTTCACGGGTGAATGTCGCTTCACGCATGCCTAATTCAGGACGATTTGGATGGTTTGGCATGCTAAGTATTTCATCAATACTGTCTGAAAAATTTTCAATCACAACTTTAACTGGATCTAGCACTGCCATTGCACGAGGTGCATTTTCGTTCAGGTCTTCACGAATACAAAACTCAAGGGTACTCATTTCAACAGTATTTTCTTGTTTGGTCACCCCAATTCGACGGCAAAATTCCCGAATTGACGCTGGTGTGTAGCCACGACGACGTAGTCCCGATATTGTTGGCATGCGTGGATCGTCCCAACCATCGACAATTTTTTCTGATACTAATAGATTTAACTTACGTTTAGAGGTAATGGCATACTCTAAATTTAATCTTGAAAATTCATACTGATGAGGACGCGCTTCTATCGTAATATTATCTAATACCCAATCATATAAACGACGATTGTCTTGGAATTCAAGCGTACAAAGTGAATGGGTGATATTTTCGATCGCATCTGAAATACAATGGGTAAAATCGTACATTGGGTAAATGCACCATTTATTGCCTGTTTGGTGATGCTCGGCAAATTTAATGCGGTATAATACCGGATCACGCATCACAATAAATGGCGATGCCATGTCAATTTTGGCTCTTAGGCAGGCTTTTCCTTCGGCGAATTTGCCTTCTTTCATTTGTGTAAAAAGAGCTAGGTTTTCTTCAACACTACGATCACGATAAGGACTATTTTTACCCGGTTGCGTTAAAGTACCACGATATTCACGAATTTCATCAGCAGACAGTTCATCTACATAAGCAAGCCCTTTATTGATGAGTTCAATTGCATAATCATATAGCCGGTCAAAATAGTCAGATGAGTAACAAATCTCACCATCCCATTCAAACCCTAACCAACGGACATCTTGTTTAATCGACTCAACATACTCTATATCTTCTTTAGCTGGATTAGTATCGTCAAAACGCAAGTTACACTTACCCTGATAGTCTTGCGCAATACCAAAATTTAAACAAATTGATTTGGCATGTCCAATATGTAAATAGCCATTTGGCTCTGGCGGAAAGCGGGTATGCGTTGTTTTATATTTGCCAGCAGCAAGATCCGCATCAATAATTTGGCGGATAAAATTAGTCGGACGAGTTTCTGTCTCTGTCGGTAGTGAACCGCTCATAAAAAACCTCTGATGATATATTTATTAGAAACAAATTAAGAATATTTGCTTTGCTATTACTTCTTGTATTGGTTGATGAATATAACAAATTTTTGTTATTTCTGAAACGAAAAACCGGCTATTTGTATCGACAAAATTGGCTTTTAGCTAAACAATGCCGTTTTTTAACAAAATAGCCTGTTTTTTCAACAACAAAGCAAACATGAAAAATCAAATAAAATCAATATTTTTCTGACTGCTTTTTGACAGTATTGACCAATAAATGCTACTTTTATTCATCACCCGATTTTAACGAAACTACAAATCTAGCCCCCCCAAGCGGGCTGGTGACAACAAACGCTTTGCCATCATGAAATTCTGCCATTAATTTTACATAAGCTAAACCAAGCCCATAACCACCAGTTGAACGTGTACGGCTAGTATCAAGTCTGGCAAAAGGCATAAAAATCTTTTCGCGCGCATCAAAAGGAATACCTGCGCCATCATCATCGATCTCAAGGATAACACGATTTTCATGTTTGGTGATATTTAAAACCGCTTTATGAGCTGCATATTTAAACGCATTAAGTAACAGGTTTTTTACAATAGTTTCAACTAAATTGGTATCAATCATGGCGTATGCATCTTGGCTATTACAAGTTAGTTCAAACTCTTTAGGTTTGAATAACGCCAGTGATTGGCACACTTTTTCGCCCCACTCTTTGAGTGCTACACGCGTTAAGTTTAGCTCGATATTGCTTTGCTGCATTTTAAAATAATTCAAGCTGGCATTGATTAATGTTTCAAGCTCGTTAATATCATCACTCATACCTTTTTGTAGAAGACGTTTTTCTTGTTCATCGTTAGCTTCTTCAAGCATACTAAGTTCAAATCGCATTCTTGCAAGCGGAGTGCGTAGTTCATGTGCCATTGCATGAGAAATCGTTTGATTGGTACTTACTAAGTGTTCAATATGTGTGCCCATATTGTTTAATACGTTAGCGAGCGGCTTAAACAACCAACCTTTAACATTTTCGGTTCGTGCTTTTAAATTACCTTGTCCTAGTTGTTCTGCGGTCTGCCTGATATTAACCAAATCTTTCCAAACAGCACTAAACGCCATATAAATTAAAATAAAAAAGGTGATGGCACTAAATACAGCCCAAATAATGAGAAAGATGGTCAATGACATGGTGTTGGATGCCAAAATATCTCGCATGGCAATGGGGCCTAATTGCAACAAGTTGCCATCTTTTAAATCAATATAAACGACCTCTTTATCGCTATCATAAGAAAAGTCCAGTTTGTGTAACTCGTTAAGTACCGCATCGGGTAATGGTGTATTAATTGGCAATACTTCGATAGGGTAACCAAAATAAGGTTGTAATTCACTAACCACTTCTTGAAGGGGACGATCTTTGTGCTCGTTAATTTGCATACGAATCAGGTTTACCGTGCCTCGTTGAGATTCTCGAAATACAATATGATCATCAGGCATATCGGTTAATGATGAAGGTAATGAATCAAAAACCAATAAAGCACCATAAGCAATGATACTTTGCAATAAAAGTAAAATGACTAGATAAAATACAATTCGGCGATTAAAAAATAGCGGTTTGGCTAATAATTGTCTCAATGGTTTTCTCCCTCTCGCATAAATAAATAGCCTTTACCACGTACAGTTTTGATGCGTGATGGGTTATCTGGATCATCGAGTAATTTTCGACGAAGTCTTGACACACGTGCATCAATAGAACGATCGCTACCATCAAAATCGATCCCTCTTACCTGAGAAAAAATATCATCTCGGGATAAAATTGTCCCTGCATTATGCGCAAGTAACCATAACAGATCAAATTCAGCTGTTGTTAAATCAATTTCTTGCTCTTGCAAGAGCACTTTTCGGTTTTCGCCATCGATAACTAAATTGTCAAATATTAGCGTTTTATTATTTGAGGGCACAATCAATTCTTTATGATTGTCTTTGTCGGTTTCTATCTGTTTTCGTCTTAATAAGGCACGTATGCGGGCAAGCAGTAATCTTGGCTCAACGGGCTTAGCTAAATAATCATCCGCCCCCAATTCCAGCCCAACGATCTCATCAATATTATCTTCGCTAGCTGTCATTATAAGGATGTAGTTAGTAAACCATGTGCGTATATCACGACAAATATCAAAACCCGTTTTTTCTGGTAACATCACATCTAATATAACCAGATCTGGATTAAGTTGTTGAATTCTTTCTTCAGCGCCTGCACCGCTATTATGCCATTCAACAAGATACCCTTGCCGAATAAGATAAACTTGAATTAGATTGGCTAACCGCTGATCATCTTCGATGATTAATATACGTTCACTCATTATTTGTTCTTAATCACTGCCACTTTTACTTAGAGATACCTCATTATACAGACAATTATCCCCTCGTTACAAAATATATACAAAGAGCCTACAAAGTTTATTGTCACTCTATGAGAAAATCTGCGCCAATATCTTTAAATAGACTATTTTTATATCCAATATGAGTGCTTTTTCATCAATAACAAACCCTCTGTTGCATCCATCTTATACACAACATCACACGCCCATTATTTTGTGTGATTTTGATGGCACAATTAGTATAAAAGATGTTACCGACACGTTACTGAGCCATTTCGGTCAGGATGGTTGTGATGAGCTTGAAGAATTATGGGTTAATGGCAAAATTGGCTCTCAAGAATGTATGAGCAAGCAAATTGCCTTAATGGATGCAAGCTTAGATGAGCTCAATGACGTCTTATCTCAAATTGAAATTGATCCGGATTTTAAATCCTTTGTTCAATATACTGAACAAAATAATATCCCTGTCCACGTAGTTAGCGACGGTCTTGATTATGCCATTGAGTTTATTTTAAAACGTCATGGCATTAAACATTTGCCAATTTTTGCCAATAAATTGATGCACAATAATGCGCGCAGTTGGCGCCTTGAGTTCCCCTATGCAAACCAAGACTGCATCAAAAAAAGCGGTAATTGCAAATGTAATCATGTAAAAAAACAACAATATTTTCCACAAATACTGTATGTTGGTGATGGTTCATCAGACTACTGTGTATCGCATAATGTTGATTTCGTGTTTGCCAAAGACAAACTGGTTCACTATTGTGAAAAAAATAAGATTGAGCACTGTGCAATCAAGAGTTTTGCTAATGTAACACAAGCCTTACAACAGGCTCAGGATTGGCTAATTCCGGTCATGATAGTAAAAGAATAAGGAATACTAATGAGTACAATTGAAGATTTATCGTACTTTCTACCAGGTAACAAAAATGGCGTACTATTAATTCATGGATTAACAGGAACGCCCAATGAAATGCGGATTTTAGCTAATGGTTTACATAAAGCTGGATTTACGGTTTATGCAATCCAGTTAGCAGGGCATTGCGGTACGGAAGAAGATCTGTGTAAAACAACTTGGCAAGATTGGTATAAAAGCGTGCAAGATGGCGCTGATTATTTAGCGCAACATGTGGATAATATCTTTGTTGCAGGACTATCAATGGGGGCACTACTTGCGCTCAAACTGGCAGTAGACAGACCTGAACAAATCAAAGGAGTTGGCGTATTAGCACCCACATTTTGTTACGATGGCTGGAGTATGCCATTTTGGGCAAAAAAACTGTTTTTCTTACTTGTTTACTTTAAAAAATTGGGTATTTTTCAAAAACAGGTTTTCATTGAACAACCACCTTATGGGCTTAAAGATGAACGCATTCGTGCGGTGGTCTCTGAAAGTATGTTAAGTGGTGATGCTGCATCAGCAGGCCTTGCAGGAAATCCATTCCCTGCGCTTGCCGAAATGCAGTTATTGGCAAAAGCTATGCGCAAGCAATTGCCCCAAGTAGTTTCGCCTTGTTTAATTATGCATTCAGGTAACGATGATATCGCCAATATAGAAACGAATGCCAAATTGGTCGAAAAGCAAGTATCAGGACCAACAAAGTTAGTGGTATTAAATGATAGCTATCATTTAATTACCATTGATAGCCAGCGCCGCGAAGTGATCAAGGAGTGTGCTTCTTTCTTTGATAATATAGCAGAAGGAATAAAAGCATAATGTCACCATTAGTTATTCTACTTTGGGTTAGTAACATTTGTTTCGATACTTTAGGACAAGTCGCTTTTAAATTTGCAGCCATCGCACCCAACAATCGCGATGGTTGGTACTATTGGCTAGATTTAGCAAAAAATAAGTGGATTTGGATTGGCGTTACCTCTTATGTGGCTGAATTTTTATTATGGTTAGCCTTTTTAACTTTAGTGCCTCTTTCTCAAGGGGTATTACTTGCCTCATTTAATATTATTACTATCATGCTAGTTGGCCGTATTATTTTCAAAGAATTACTAACTAGTTACCGCTTGATCGGAATGCTATTAATCACCGCTGGTGTTGTTTTTGTAGGGATGTCTTAATATGGCTAGATTTTACTTAATTGGTTTTTCTGTATTGCTCTTTTTTGACACAATTGCGCAATGTAGTTTTAAATTAACAGCAGTTGAAGCGCAACCTTTAGAGATGAGCCTAGAATGGTTAATTCGCGTATTTACTAATCCTTGGATTTATATTTCAATAGTGGGCTATATTCTCACTTTCTTCACTTGGATGACGTTATTAAAAAAAGCCCCTGTAGGTCCTGCTTTTGCGGCATCACACTTTGAAATTGTGACTGTCATGATTGTTTCGATCTGGTTATTTAACGAACCAATCACCTTATTCAAGTTAATTGGTACAATACTCATTGTTTCAGGCATTCTTTTTTTGGCGTTAGCAGAAAGCAAATTATCGAAACAAGATTCACACCATCATCAACGTTAAGTTCAAATTATAATAAGGAAAGGTAGGTAAGATTTTATACTTAAACGCCTACTTTCCTGAAAGTTTTTCACACCAATTTATACCGCTAATGCTTTTAATAATGTCAAATTAAGTTGATGTTGCTCTTGTTGCCAATTGATAAGGTTATTGGGTGATATGGTCGGTTGTTTATCAAGCGAACTGAGTAAACGTTTAAACCAATTTGATGGCTGCCATATTGACAGTTCCCCCGTAATATCACTGCCGATAATTCTAGGTTTAATTGACGATATAGTATCAAGCAGATGATACGTTTGTAGTTTGCCTTGATCCCAGTTGGTGTGAATCACCTCTTCGCTTAATACGTCTTTATCAATCGATAAATAGACTGGTTGTGCGCTATGATATTGTTCGGATAAGAAGTTAGCAATAAGGTCATCTGGTGTGGAAAAATGCCTAAAAGCATGTCCTAAGCCAATTTTTTTTGCCCATGCGACATTGATATCTAAGCTCCAGTAAGTCAATTTTTTATGAAGCAGCGGTTTCCATCTATTTTCCCAAAAATGAGCTATACCAATATCATGGGAGGTAATGCCTAGCACATGTACATGACTCACAAACGGCAAACTTGCCACATAACTAACCCATGATCCACAATGCACACCAAATAGATAGCGCATATTGTCTGGATGATTATCAAAAATCACAACTTGGATCGGATTATCTGCGGAATATTGCTTTGCTAAACGTTCAATAAGTAGTAATGAAATATGATGAAAATCACCACTGCCCATTAATACCGTGCCATGGCTTTCGGGTAAAGATTGCTGTAATACCTGTTTAAATTGGCTAAATTGTTTCTTAGTGCAACCAAAACGAATTGTATCTTGCCACTGCGTAACATCAACCGTTTGAGCATAACAAATATCACCCACGCTTCTATCAAAATTGAGAATAATAGGACAGGTCATGCTACTTTCTCCTTATCACTTTCAAAGAAACCAATCAATCTACGTAATATAATTCTGAATAATGAATTACGAATATAAACAAGATGCTTAGTAAAAGTAAATTTTGCACCTAGTGATGCTTTTACTTCAGGATCGGTCCAACCCGCAATATAATGACTAAATCCTTGCTGCAAAGCATATTCAAGATTTACAAACCAGCTTACAAAATAGAGATTGAGCTCTCTTGCCTGTGGATAAACCATACCAATATACTTATCAACTAGCATATTGTTCACAACAAAACAAATATTGTACCCCACCAACTTATCATCATGATGATAAGTCACAATATGCGCATTTTGGGTTTTGCTTTGTAATAGCTGAGTAAAAAAGGGTTTAGTCAATAAGTCAAAATGGATTTCACTTTGCTGATAAACATTAAGATACAATTGATAATACTCATCTAAAACCGCTTGGTCATAAAAACACTCATCACCACTATGCAACATATTAATCACTAATTTTTCTCGTGATTTTAGTTTTCGCCTAAAATTTTTACGTCGACTATAAGAAAATCGTGAAAAAATTTCATCCATATTGGCAAAATCAATCGGTAGCCAAGCTAATGCTTGCCCGTCAACTTCAATAAAACCTTGTTTTTTTAATGACGAAATAAGATGCATTGAATAATCATTTTCTTTTTCACTCAGTAAAGGCGATGCGACAGGTATATCTTTAACAATCAAAAAAGGATATTGCTTAGCATAAGCCATTTTAAGATGTTGTGCTAATTGATTAGCATCCACTTTATCATTTAGTAACGCATATTCCGAAACAGTTGCGCCAACAAAACAAGTATTGGGTTGTAAATAGCGCTGCCATTTATGGTAAAAAGGCAGTTTTTGAATTTTATGTCTGAAATCATCATCTGCAGTAGTAAGAAGATCAAACTTGGCAGAAAAAACAGGCACACCATCTTCACTCAGCCATGCGGAAAATTCTTGTGGAGGATGAGCTAGAAAATTGTCTATTAATTCATTGGGTTCTAACTGATTGATATATTTCATAACGTTAAATATAAGATTGGCTGTAACTCGCGGTCCCGCCAATAGACATTGACGGGAAAATGAAAATAAAACAATTAAAGCTCTTTTTTAGCTCGGGTAATTAATTGATCCAACAGTTCAATACCCTGATCAATTTCTTGACGAGAGATGTGTAACGATGGCGCAAAGGTAATCACGTTTTTATAGTAACCACCAATATCCAGCACTAAGCCCATTTTGGTACCTTTCCAATCAAGATCACCGGACATACCAATATCAACCATTTTGTCAACAAGTGCTTTATTGGCTGTAAAGCCATCTTCAGTACAGATTTCAGCACGCAGCGCTAAACCTAAACCATCAACTTCGCCGATCTCTTTGTGTTTCTTCTCAAGTGTTTTTAAACCTTCTAGGAAGTAAGCACCACTCTCCATGACCATTTTTTCGTAATCAGTTTCAGAAGTCATTTTTAATACTTCAAGACCAACTGCTGTACCAAGTGGATTTGAGGCAAAAGTTGAGTGAGTTGAACCAACTGGGAATACTTGTGGATTAATTAATTCTTCACGTGCCCATAAACCACCTAGCGGATTAAGACCATTAGTTAATGCTTTAGCAAAAACCACAACATCAGGTTTGACATCAAAGTGTTCAATTGACCAAAGTTTACCGGTACGGTAAAAGCCCATTTGGATTTCATCAACGACTAATAAAATACCATACTGATCTAATACTTTTTTAAGACCTTTAAAGTAATTACGAGGAGGAACAATATAACCACCTGTTGCTTGTAAAGGTTCGGCATAAAACGCTGCATATTCCGCTTGTCCAACTTTTGGATCCCAAACACCGTGGTATTCGGTTTCAAATAAACGCGCAAATTCAGCCACCAAATGTTCACCATATTCTTCTGCTGTCATTCCTTTTGGACGACGGAAAGGGTATGGGAATGGAACAAACATAGCACGATCACCAAAATGACCATAGCGACGACGATAACGATAACTTGATGTAATGGATGAAGCCCCTAAAGTACGGCCATGGTATCCACCTTGGAAAGCAAACATTAACGATTTACCGCCAGATGCATTACGAACCAATTTTAAAGAGTCTTCAATACATTGTGAACCACCCACATTGAAATGTACTCGTCCTTCATAACCAAAACGTTTTTCCATGCCTTGGGCAATGGTTTTGGCTAATTCAATTTTAGTTGGATGCAAATATTGGCTAGCACACTGTGGTAAAGTATCAATTTGCTTTTTAAGCACATTATTTAAACGTTCATTAGCATAACCAAAGTTACACGCAGAATACCACATTTGTAAGTCAAGAAAAGCTTTACCTTCTTTGTCATACATGTAACTACCTTCACAACCATCAAAGATTTTTGGTGGTTCCACATAATGCACGGTATCGCCAAAAGAACAATATTTAGCTTCATCCGCTAGCAATGTCGCATCATCAGGACGACTGTTAATCATTTCTAAAGTTGGTTTACTCATAATTATCTCACTAATCCATATTCAAACACGATAAAATGTGGCATTATTATTCAAGAAATTGGTTTGTTACAATGTACAATTAATGTATAGATTGTGTGACGATAAGCGAAACAGCAAAATAAACGATAATAAAGTTTGTGTTACTAGCGACAGGAGATCACTTTTTATATATGGGTATAAAAAATGAAAAAAACAGCTTGTGCACTTTCTATTTTGTCAATCATCGTTTTAGGCGCCGCCAAAAATGCGTTAGCTAATCCCATTTCCATCGGTGCTGGTATTGGTTGGGCAAATTCACCTTATAAAAGTTATAGCGCTAATTATTACCCTATCGGTCATATTGATTATGATAATGGCTTATTTTTTATTGATGACTTATCGGCTGGTGTTTATGCGTATAATGAAGATAATCAAAGCATCTCCATTGGCGCTCGTTATTTATCTAATGAATTTAAACCACATGATTCAGATAATCGCCAATTAAGGCAACTTAATAGTCGCCATTCAACACTACTTGCAGAAATCGAATATTCCATTGATACCAATTGGGGAAGTTTTTCTAGTAGCGTCGGGGCGGATGTACTAAATAAAAGTAATAGTATTTTAGTCAATGCAGATTATACCGTTCCTTATATGCAAGGCAATTTAATTGTTGCGCCTACCATTGGTATAAATTGGTCCAACAGCAAACATAATGATTATTATTATGGTGTTTCTCATAAAGAATCCGCCCGTTCAGGATTACCATACTTTAATGCAGATAACTCATTGACGCCTTATGCTGAAATAGCTGCACAATATTCATTAACCGAAAACATGGCGACTTTTGGTGGTGTTCATATCGATAAATTAACCGGTGATGCGGCCGATAGCCCAATGGTTAGCAATAGCACTGTAACTTCGATTTATATGGGGGTATCTTATAACTTTTAATGAATATACATTGATATTCAATAATAAATATCACGACTCATCCACTATAAGTGGTGACTTGTTTAAACAAAATAAAATCTTTATCACAAAAATTCAGGAAATAGAAAAGTATGCTTTGGTTTAAAAATGCCATCATTTATCAACTTAATAATGATACATTACTTAATAAAGATGCAATTGAAAAAGCACTAAAATCTCATCCTTTTACTCCCTGTGGTAATTTAGATACCACCAAAATGGGTTGGGTGTCGCCTTATCATGATAATAATGACAGTGCTTTTATTATTGATATGCAAGGGCATTTATTATTACGCATCAAAAAAGAAACAAAAATATTACCCGCTCCCGTAATTAAACAAGCGTTATTAGAGAAAATCGATAAGCAAGAACAAGCTTTAAGTAGAAAACTGACCAAAAACGAAAAAGCCACCTTAAAAGACGAAGTCATGATTGATCTAATGCCAAGAGCATTTAGTAAATATAATTACTATTGGTTATGGATCGATACACAAAATAAACGTATTATTGTTGACTGTAGTAGCTTTAAACAAGCAGAAGATATCTTAGCTATTTTACGTAAAGAGCTTGGTTCACTTGCCTTAACACCTTTATCAATTGATAAACCACTTGAGCAGGTCATGACCACATGGGCTAAAGAAAACTTGACATTCCCACCATTTTTATTGGGTGACCAAGCCGAACTTAAAGATCCGCTTGAGGGTAATGGGATTATCAGTTGTAAAAATCAAGAAATCACCGGCGATGAAATGCGTGTCCATTTTGATTCAGGAAAATGGATCACTAAAATTAAAATTATTGATGAAAGGGGAGTCAGCTTTATCGTCAATAATGACTTAACATTTAAACGAATTAAATTTGATTCGGTTATTTTAGACGAAAATGAAGATATCGGCTCAGATGAATTAGATCAAAGACTAGAAGCTGACTTCTTTATTATGGCTAATTCATTAGCTAATACTATTCATGACTTTTACATAACAATTAACAAAATCATCTGATAAAATTATTTAAATATTTTTTTATTGCGATAGCAATAATTATAGATTTGCCTATTATCTATGCTATACTAGGCACCAGATTATGGGTAACATAATTATATAAAAATAAGTCATAGTTCTTTTTATTTGAAGTAAATTTTAAACAATAAAGAAACTAAACATCGTCTATAACAACATATAAGTTGAGGCAATAAAATGAAAAAAACTACTCTAGCTCTAGCAATTGCAGTTGCAAGTTTAACAGCTACTTCCGCTAACGCAGCATACGAAGACAACACTATTTATACAGGTGCTAAATTAGGTTGGTCAGAACTTTATAAACTAGATGCAAATAAGGTTCGTGGCTTTGATAAAGACGAAGTTGGTATTAAAACTTCAAATCGTAGCAATATTGCTGGTGGTGCTTTCCTTGGATTCCAAGCAAACCCTTATTTAGCCTTTGAATTAGGTTATGATTGGTTAGGTTCAGCTAAATATAAAAGAACTTGGACTGATGATAAAACTAAAGCGGGCAATAGCAAGATCTCTGCACAAGGTGTTTCATTAACTGGTAAATTAAGCTATCCATTATCATTCATCTCTGACGATTTAGATATCTATGGTCGTGCTGGTGGAATGATGACTATTGCTAAGTGGAAAAATAGTGGAGATATCAAAGAAGAATACGGTCGCGGTGGCACAAAAACTAAGCTATCTCCTGTTTATGCATTAGGTCTTGACTATCGTTTCGCCGAAGACTTTTCTACTCGTTTAGAATACCAATATGTTAATCACATTCATACTAAAACTGATGCATCTCCTGATGCAGGAACTGTAAGTTTAGGTATTACTTACCGTTTAGGTGCCCCAGCTGTTCCAGCACCAGTTGAGTTAAAAACGCAAGAAAACCGTTATGTATTAAATGAAGATGTACTATTTGCTTATGCAAAAGCTGACTTAAAAGCTGAAGGTCGTCAAGCATTAGACAACTTGCTTACAAACCTAGTTAAAATCAAACCAACTGAAAGCGCAGTTGTAGTAATTGGTCATACTGACCGTATCGGTTCAGTTAGTTATAACCAAAAACTATCAGAACAACGTGCTAACTCAGTCATGAGATATCTAGTATCTAAAGGTGTTCCAGCTGACCTAATCAGTGCACGTGGTATGGGTAAATCTCAACCAGTTACTGGTACTAAATGTAATGCACTTCGTGGCGCTAGCTTAAAAGCATGTTTAGCACCAGATCGTCGTGTTGAAATTGAAGTTAAAGCACGTAACGTTCAAGAAGTTCAAGTAACTGATTCAACAAATTAATTTTTGTTTTCTAAGTTGTTCATTAAAACCCGGTTAAAAGCCGGGTTTTTTACATCTCTTTATTTGTTAACAACTGAATTATATATCACCTTAGCTCTACAAATTATCCACAAAAGGGATTATAATACTGCATAGTATTGTTAGTAAGCAAAGTTGAAGGAGTTGCCGTGCCTACCGCTATTTGGCAAGATTGCCTTTCTCAATTACAAGAAGAAATCCCAACAACGGAATTCAATTTATGGATTCGTCCGTTGCAAGCGGAAATGGTCGATAATAAACTCTATATTTATGCACCGAATAGATTTGTTCTAGATTGGGTAAGAAATAAATATTTAACGACTATATCCCAATTATTAAACCAACTTTTTAATGATGATTCTTTAAAATTATTTCTTGAAGTTGGTTCAACGGTATCTACCGATAAAAAATTGCAAAGTAGTCAACGCAAAACCGAAGTAGTACCTGCATGGAAAACAACAAAAGAAACAAATAGCAATCATGTCTACCATTCAGGTATTAATCATAAACACACTTTTAATAGCTTTGTTGAAGGTAAATCCAACCAACTTGCGGTTGCTGCGGCAAAACAAGTAGCTGAAAACCCAGGAAAAGCTTATAACCCATTATTTTTATATGGTTCTACCGGTTTAGGTAAAACCCATTTATTACATGCGGTTGGCAATCAAATAATGGCAGAAAAAGCCAATGCCAAAGTTGTCTACATGCATTCAGAACGCTTTGTGCAAGATATGGTAAAAGCGCTACAAAATAATGCTATTGAAGAATTTAAAAATTACTATCGTTCAGTTGATGCCTTGCTTATTGATGATATTCAATTTTTTGCAAATAAAGAGCGATCGCAAGAAGAATTTTTTCATACTTTCAATTCATTATTAGAGGGCAATCAACAAATTATTTTAACCTCGGATCGCTATCCTAAAGAAATAAATGGCGTTGAAGATCGCTTAAAATCGCGTTTTGGTTGGGGATTAACTATTGCAATTGAGCCACCCGAACTGGAAACGCGGGTTGCAATTTTAATGAAAAAAGCCGAAGAAAATCATATCAAGTTACCTGAAGAAGTTGCTTTTTTTATTGCTAAACGATTACGTTCCAATGTTCGTGAGTTAGAGGGGGCACTTAATCGAGTCATTGCTAATGCTAATTTTACTGGCAAAACCATTACCATTGATTTTGTTAAAGATGCCTTAAAAGATTTACTGGCTTTACAAGAAAAACTGGTTACCATTGAAAACATTCAAAAAACGGTTGCCGAATACTATAAAATTAAAGTATCAGATTTACTTTCTAAACGTCGCTCTCGTTCTGTTGCAAGACCACGACAAATGGCAATGGCACTTGCCAAAGAACTCACTAACAAAAGCCTTCCTGAAATTGGTGATGGCTTTGGTGGAAGAGATCACACAACAGTATTACATGCATGTAGAAAGATTGCAGAATTAAAAGAAGAAAGTAATAATATTAAAGAAGATTACTCCAATTTAATTCGAACTTTATCAACTTAAAAAAGAATCAATACTATGAAATTTATTATAGATCGTGAAAAACTGATTAAACCATTGCAACTTGTCAGTGCGCCATTGAGTAGTCGCCCTACACTACCTATTTTGGGTAATTTACTATTACAGGTGAGCGATAACACACTATCGATGACGGGAACTGATCTTGAAATAGAAATGATATCGCATTTACCATTAGTTGAACCAAGCGAACCAGGTGCAACAACGGTGCCCGCAAGGAAATTTCTCGATATCTGTCGAAACCTACCTAATAATGCCCAAATTTCGATAAGCGTTGATGATAACCGATTGATGATCCAATCAGGTCGTAGTAAATTTTCTTTATCCACACTGCCCGCTAGCGATTTTCCTAATTTAGAAAATTGGCAAAGCGATGTTGATCTTTCCATTCCACAAAAAACCATTAAACGCCTTATTGATGCAGTGCAATTTTCAATGGCTAACCAAGATGTAAGATATTACTTAAATGGCATGTTATTTGAAATTGAAGATGGTTTATTAAAATCAGTTGCCACAGATGGGCATCGATTAGCTTTATGTGCACAACCTATTGAGCAAGATACTAAAACTTCTTGTTCGGTCATTTTACCAAGGAAAGGGGTACTTGAGCTTGCTAAACTGGTTAGTGATAACGACGAATTAATCAATATGCAAATTGGTAATAATAATTTACGTGTTAATCTTGGTGATTTCACCTTCACATCAAAACTCATTGATGGAAGGTTCCCTGACTACAAACGCGTATTACCACGCAATCCTGATAAACCACTTGAAGTATCTTGCGAAGAACTCAGAAACGCCCTATCACGTGTTGCGATCTTATCCAACGAAAAATTCCGTGGTATTCGACTTTATGTCCATAACAATCAGATAAAAATCACCGCAAATAACCCAGAACAGGAAGAAGCAGAAGAAGTTATTGACGTAAAATATCAATCAGCAGAGCTTGAGATTGGCTTCAATGTAACCTATTTACTTGATATATTAAATACATTGAAATGTGATAGCGTACAACTGCTCTTAACTGATGCAACATCAAGTGTACAAATAGAAGATATCAACAATCAGACCGCTACTTATGTTGTTATGCCAATGCGCTTATAATCAAATCTCATTTAATTATCCGGCTTCGGCCGGCATCATTCAAGGCATATGACTCTTTCAAAAATCAACATTCATCATTTCCGTAATATTGATCATGCGCAACTGTCTTTATCGCCACATTTCAACTTCATTGTTGGTGATAATGGCAGTGGAAAAACGAGCTTACTTGAAGCTATTTATATGCTTGGCCATGGTCGCGCTTTTAGACATACTCAATCAAATCGAATTATTCAGCATGAACAACCAGAGCTTGTATTATTTAGTGAAATAAAAAATACCCATCAACAAGTCCATTCCATTGGTCTTGCAAAGTCACGTAATAGCGAAAATAAAATCAAAATCGACGGGGACGAAGGTTTTCGACTCGCCGATTTAGCCAAATTATTACCTATACAGTTAATTACACCTGAAGGGTTTGATTTATTGAGTGGAGGTCCCAAATATCGTCGAGCATTTATTGATTGGGGATGCTTTCATCATTATCCAGAATTTGTTCATTTATGGAATAATCTAAAACGCTTATTTAAACAGCGCAATGCATTATTAAAGCAATCCCACAGTTATAATCAATTATTACCTTGGGATAAAGAACTCGCCCCCATTGCTGAAAAAATTAGCCACATTAGAGCGGATTATTCGCAACAGATTTTCCCCGAAATTATAAAAACTTGCCATGACTTTTTACCTGAGTATCAGCTTAATTGCCAATATTATCAAGGTTGGGAACATAGCACTGGCTATGCTGAAATATTATACAAACAATATGAGCGAGACAAACTCCTTAATTACACATCAGTCGGGCCTCATAAAGCGGATATTCGATTACGTGTCGACAATATTCCAGTTGAAGATTTGTTATCACGTGGTCAATTAAAGCTGTTAATGTGTGCTTTACGCCTATCTCAAGGTGAATATTACTCAAAGCAAAGTACCCAAGCTTGTGTTTACTTGATTGATGATTTTGCCTCTGAACTCGATAACAATAAACGAGAACTGTTAGCCAAACGTTTAAAATTAGCTAATTCACAAGTATTTATTACCGCAGTTAACCAAGCGCAAATTACCCATATGATCGATGAAAATGATAAGATTTTTCACATAAAATCTGGTATAATTTCGTAAATTTATAGAATGATATAAACAATCAAATAAGTCGAGAAATCCATGTCTAATTCTTATGATTCTTCTAGCATTAAAGTACTCAAAGGGCTTGATGCTGTCCGTAAACGTCCAGGTATGTATATTGGTGATACTGATGATGGAACAGGACTTCACCATATGGTTTTTGAAGTAGTCGATAATGCCATTGATGAAGCATTAGCAGGTTATTGTCACCATATCGAAGTGACGATTCACCCCGATAATTCTGTTTCTGTCCGTGACGATGGTCGCGGTATTCCAACTGGCATTCATGAGGAAGAAGGTATCTCAGCGGCTGAAGTTATTATGACCGTACTACATGCAGGTGGTAAATTTGATGACAATTCCTATAAAGTATCCGGTGGCTTACACGGTGTTGGTGTTTCAGTGGTAAATGCTTTATCGGATAAACTAGAATTAGTGATTTATCGTGATGGTAAAATTCACCAACAAATTTATCATTTAGGTGTACCACAAGCACCACTCAAAGTGATTGACGAAACTACTGAATCAGGTACCTATGTTCGCTTCTGGCCAAGTCCTGAAACTTTTACCAATATTGAGTTTGTTTATGAAATCTTAGCAAAACGACTACGTGAATTGTCTTTCTTAAACTCCGGCGTATCTATCAGATTACTTGATGAACGCACTGGCAAAAACGAACATTATCATTACGAAGGCGGTATCCAAGCTTTTGTTGAATATTTAAATAAAAATAAAAATCCTATTCATCCTAAAATATTTTATTTCAGCACAGAAAAAGACGATATTGGCGTCGAAGTGGCACTGCAGTGGAACGATGGCTACCAAGAAAATATCTATTGTTTTACTAACAACATCCCCCAACGAGACGGCGGTACACACTTAGCCGGTTTCCGTGGTGCAATGACGCGCACATTAAACAACTATATGGAAGCTGAAGGTTACAGCAAAAAAGCGAAAATTAGTGCCACTGGTGATGATGCGCGTGAAGGTCTCATCGCGGTTGTATCAGTTAAAGTCCCTGATCCTAAATTCTCATCACAAACCAAAGACAAATTAGTGTCATCAGAAGTTAAATCAGCGGTTGAATCCGTCATGGGTGAAAAATTAGCAGAATATCTTCTTGAAAACCCAAGTGATGCCAAGATCGTCGTCGGAAAAATCATTGACGCAGCAAGAGCTCGAGAAGCCGCTCGCAAAGCGCGAGAAATGACACGCCGTAAAGGCGCTTTAGACTTAGGTGGATTACCGGGTAAACTTGCCGATTGCCAAGAAAAAGACCCAGCGCTATCTGAACTCTACTTAGTGGAAGGGGACTCTGCGGGGGGCTCGGCCAAACAAGGACGCAACCGTAAAAATCAAGCAATTTTACCGCTAAAAGGTAAGATATTAAACGTCGAAAAAGCCCGTTTTGATAAAATGCTTTCATCGCAAGAAGTGGGAACGTTAATTACTGCGTTAGGTTGTGGTATTGGCCGTGATGAATATAATCCAGATAAAATGCGTTACCATAGCATTATTATCATGACCGATGCCGATGTCGATGGTTCACATATACGTACTCTATTACTAACGTTCTTTTATCGCCAAATGCCAGAAATCATAGAACGTGGCTATGTGTATATTGCACAGCCGCCTTTATATAAAGTCAAAAAAGGCAAGCAAGAACAATATATCAAAGATGATGAAGCAATGACGCAGTTTCAAATTGCTTTGGCCCTTGAAGATGCCTCATTACATGTCAATGACCATGCACCCGCCCTTGCAGGCGAAGCGTTAGAAAAACTAATTGCCGAATATCAAAAAGTCGAAAAACTGATTACCAAAATGGAGCGTCGTTACCCTAAAGCGCTACTTTCTGAATTGGTTTATCATGATGTATTAAACGAAAGTATTTTGCAAAATCAACAGCAGGCTGAAAATTGGGCAAAAACCATTGTTGAAAAACTATCGAATAAAGAGCAACATGGCAGCAGCTATCTTTATTCAGCTGAATATAATGAAAAAGCACAACTGTATGTGCCAATTATAAAAATAAGAACCCATGGCGTTGATACAAATTATCCATTAGATCAGGTCTTTATCCATAGCAATGAATACCGTAATATCTGCCACCTTGGTGCACAATTAAAAGATTTACTAGAAGATGGTGCATTTATTCAACGTGGTGAACGTAAACAACTCGTTAATTCTTTTGAAGAAGCAGTTGATTGGTTAATTAAAGAATCACGTCGCGGCCTAACTATTCAGCGTTATAAAGGTCTTGGCGAAATGAACCCAGAACAATTATGGGAAACAACCATGGATCCAACCAGTCGCCGTATGTTACAAGTCACCATCAAAGATGCCATTGAAGCAGATCAATTGTTTACAACCCTTATGGGCGATGAAGTTGAACCTCGACGATTATTCATTGAAGAAAATGCCCTTAAAGCAGCTAATTTAGATTTCTAAATATTACTGCTATAAAAAACAAACAGAAAAACCAGACGTATGTCTGGTTTTTTATTGAATAAAGGTATAACTAACTCTAAAAAATGTAACTATAACCTAAATTAGGCTTTTGCTGGAAAAATTAAAATTCTTGTCAAAAAGTTTCAGGTAACTATGTGTTTAAGTATAAAAATGGATTTTTAGGTTCTCTTTGATTGGATATTTTTTATATTAGAAAAGCGCTTCTGCTGTTTAGATACAAAAAAGCATGGCTTGCCAACTTTGTTGGCGTGTAGCCACTTAAATCAAAAAAGATTTCTTTGTTTTTTTAACTTAATTGGCTGTTAATTCGTACAAGAATTAACAGCTCAGAACTAAAAACTAAGGATAAACGCACACCCCGTAATAGTTACCGATAGGGTCAGCACGGTAAACCCGTCCATTGTACGAGTATACATGAAATAGACGATCCCCTATCACATCACTTGTCCAATAGCTAAGATTACTAAAGCCTGAACCACTATAATTAGCTAGGCGAGCCCACTCACTAAACAAACCACCACCTATTCGGCGATGGTAATTATTCCCCCTTGATGAAGGTATGGCACCAACTGCATTTTGACAACTACTGCTACCATCACAGCTCGCATTGGTGACGTCTTTGACTTGTATAATCCGATAGCCTATGCTTGAACACCAAGCTTCTTGGTTGGCGGCTTCTGCTGTTTTAACTCCACGGTTAACAAACCACTTCTGCAATTCAAATCCATATTTTACCGCTTCTTTACCACTACTATCGTATCCCTTTAGCTCGAATGTTTGCGGTAAGTTTGGTATTCCGGCCTGAAGCGGCCCAGGCAAATCAGCATTCTGTTCATCTTTGGTTGACGCAGGTCCCGTTAAAGTAACGCGCACAGTTGTCCCATTCGCATTGGGAGTCATGGTGACAGTGATACCGCCATGAGTAATCGATGGCCAAGTGAGAGCCCCTCTTCCCCCTATGTCTAAATCAAAATATAAACCATTTGCACCGGTAGTAGGAAAGTTACTATTGTATGATGATGGCGAGGTTGATTGGGGAATAAACCCTTTCCTTGTATCCCACATTTCAGTAGGACCGGCGTATCGACCTATACTTTCTTGCAATTCTGGCTTGGCATAGCAAACTTTAGCAGACGATTCTGGGGTGAAGTAGTAAGTTACAGCACTCACACCAAAAATAGCTTGATTTGGCACACCATACTGCGTCTTTAAACTGCCATTGGTATTACTTAATTCCATTTTATAAGGTGCATTGCAAATATCTAAAGTATCAACACGACGAACTGTTCGATTATTTTTATCATAGATCCGAACTCTTAACCGGCCTGTTGCTGTTATACCTCTTCTTCCCTGCCCATCACCATCATCATCACCCCAATAGTTATACGGAGCTCTAACCAGTGTGTTCAAACTTATTGAGTTCCTTGTTGTTGGTAACAACATGACAACATTAGCAAACGTATCGCTAGCATTAGGTAACACTATTGGGTTTGATAATGAAGAGGTATTGCTCATTGGTGAGATTATTGTAGCATCCGATAACTTGATACTTAACAAGCCATCGGTCTGATTAGCTTTGGTTATCCCCCCATCAAATGTAAAATAGGGAACGGAGCCTTCAATGACATGTGAAGTACTGGCTGATAACATTTCTGCATTTGCTGCACACGGTAACAGCAACAATGGCACTAATGTAAAAGGGATTTTAAATAACCATAAAGTTAAACCAGATATACACGATAAACGTTGCCGTGATAGCTCCGCTAATTGTAATTGCTGCTTCAGACTAACACTTAGCTGTTTACGAAAACTAATTAGCAAGAATGGGGGGCAATCTTGTGTGTGTGTATTAAATAAGTTTAGGGTAAAAATGATCCCGAAGCTTAATGTTTGACTCAAGTGGTATTTAGAAATGCTTAAAACATAATGCTGCCAGATCTGTTGGCTATAGTTATACTGCATAACATCCTGTATATCAATTGTTTTGTTTTTATTTGATTTTTCATAATTATTAGCTAATAAATTAAGCTAAATTAATCTTTTAATATAAAAAGTATAACGATTTAAAAAAATTTAACCACCCTTTTATTGAAAGATTAATAAGTAATGTCAAAAAGTTTAGGGTAGGTTGATTGAAATAGGAATCCCCTAGGTTCCATATGTTATCAGAACCTGCATAGCCAAGATTGTCATATCAATTATTACTTCCCTCATCAAATTGCAGAATCAGCTTTACGAATTTGATAACAGCCCATTTTGACGGTGGCAGTATTATAACCCACCTACTTATTGTTAGCGGGTAATGCCTATAAACGCCATAAATACAACAATAATAACAATCCCAACGCCAGAGAGACTTTTCGAGATAATTTCGAAGATATAAACGAGGTTCGTATAAAAACTCGTCCAATAGGGTTATTGGATAAATTTAAGATATAGGTTACTACAGTAAACTAAAATTTTGTTTTATTTTATCTATATTTGTTTGTTAAATCTGCTGATTTTTAAAATCGATGAAAGTATAACCGTTTTAAAAACGCTTGACTCCTTTTTTCGTGGATTTTGGTAATAATTATTTAAATGTGACTTCGATTAAGTTTTTCGAAAATAATTAACATATTGAAATATTTTAATTTTATTAAAAACGACAAAATAAAAAAATTAAATAAATGATCTCACTGAATGTTTTTTGATGCTTTAGAGGAAGTGGTTTTTAACTATAGTTTGAGCTAATTGGGTTTCGGAAGTTTTAACCTTTTGGTTGAATAAATAGCAACAGTAACAATGTCCAAACTATGAGAATTAGCAAATTCCCCTTAACAATCCCACGCTTAGCTACAGAATGTAGCCTACTTATATTTACTCGTATCATATTGATACTCGCCTCTTCGATGCCATCTTTGCTTTGCTAAAATGTTCAAATTTTTCCAGAAATTTTGTCCGCCAACACTCGGTTTTAACGCACTCACATGATTCGTTCCTGACAAAATATAACCATGCCAAACATCCTTTTTTGGCTAGGCTTTATTTTGTTTCGCATAAAATTCGCCAAATCGGACGTTGACTAGAATGTTATTTATTGACACACAGGCCTGTTAATTTTCAAACTTGAAACCGCTTTATTCATTTGTTTAATCATATCTTTAGGGCTTTGCGCAATGTATACTTTTCCGCCCGTTGCATTGGCGATACAGTCTATTTTGTGTTCGCCAGCGATATCAACAATATTAATTTTTAATCGTGGTTTTTGTGCAGCTATATAGTTAGCTAACGTACAAATATTCCTTTTTGTACAATTATCTTCGCCATCACTAATAATCAGAATATAGTCGTCACGTTTTACCCCATCTAGCATTTTACTGGCTTTTTCTAGACCATTATATAAAGGCGTTCCGCCCCCGCCTGCTGCGGTGGGTGTTAATTGTTTAATTTTATGCTTTAGTGATGCCCTATTAGAGTAATTATAAAATGGCGATACATTCGCTGCTGGGCAATTCGTCAGCGTTACCAGTGAAATACCTATGTTTGGTTGTATCTTATCAATGCTTGAAGTAGCCACACTCTTACTACTTGATAAACGAGTTGGTAAGCGAGTCATACGCTTTTCGTATTTAATTCTTTCTTGCTCTGACATATTACGACCATAACCATACGTCAAATATTGAAAGTATTGCTCAACCGCTGATGGCGATTCATTTAACGTTACTGTCATCGATAATGAATTATCAAACACTATTGCCATTTTAGATGGGTTAGGATCTTTATTCATATCTTCTTTAGTAATACAGTTAGGTGGATTTTTTACCTTTGGCGCTAGCGGTGACTCAGGTACCGGTTCTGGTTTAGGCTCAGATGTTGCAATTGGCGTAGGTTCTTCTGGCACGGGATCTTTTGGTTCAGTAACAGCCTCAGGTGTCGGTTTGGGTTTCTTCACTATAACAGCCGGTGCAATGATAGCCATAGGATCGGGGACAACTGTTTTTTGTTTACCAAATGGGCAAAATAAATACCACAGAATACCAAGTAAACCAACAAGCAATAAGGCTAAGATTAAAAAATGCCACCAACGCCAAAATGGCTTTGGTGGAATAACAGGGGCTGCTGCAGGTAAAACCGGTTCTTCAAAGGTATTGACAATAACCGGTTCATCATTAATCACATAAATTTGATTGCCTAAACTTTTAATTCTTGGAAGCCATGCTGAAACTAAACTTCGCTCTTCATCACTTAATGGCATTAGTTTAATAGCATTTTCAATATCATTAATACGTGTTTGTAACGTTTTGGTTATCTTATTTTTATGCGATTTGTGGGCAATACTATCAAGTAAAAGCGGTTGTCCTTCAAGATTAGTATACCAGCCTAGATATTGATTGTTATCAATTAACCTTGGTGATGCTAAAATCGAAAAAGTGCGATCGGTTAAATGTGATTTTAATAATAATAGTAAAGAATGATATTGTTCTAATAGAGAAATCTTCTCTGGGTTATTATAATCAAAGGCTATCCGTGTTATTCGTTGCATTATTGATTTAATTCCTTACAGTTGACTATTATTCTTATACTAAAATTGCAATAAACTTGAATCGTTTTTTACCAATCGATATATCAAAAACGAGATATTGATTATCTAATATTATTTGAAAATAATTATTCGCATATCGGTTTACTTATATTCATATTCGAAACAGCATTATTCATTTGTTCAACTATCTGTGTTGGGCTTTGAGCAATATAAACTTTACCCCCAGTTTTATTCGCAACACAGTCAATCTTATGTTGTCCAGCAATATCGACAATATTGATTTTGAGACGAGGTTGCTCATTGGCGATTTTGCTGGCTAAAGCACAAATATTCGCTTTGGTACAATTATCTTCGCCATCACTAATCACTAAGATGTAATCATCATGATTTACACCATCAAGCATTTTACTAGCTTGTTTTATACCACTGTATAAAGGCGTTGCACTGTTATTTTCTAATGGATTTAACCGACTAATTTTAGTTTTTAACTTACCTCTATTTTCATAATGATAGAACGAGGTCGTTTGTGCAGCAGGGCAAGCAGAAAGGGTGACTAACGCAATATTAACATCAGGTTGTATTTTATCAATAGTCGACAATGCAACCTTTTTACTACTTGATAGACGATTAGGCAAACGTGTCATGCGTTTTTCGTATGCATCAGCTTCTTGTTCGGTCATTGAATACCAATCAGCACGCAAGTATTGATTAATGGACGCTTGAGATTCCATCAAAGTCAATGTCATCGAGGCTGAATTGTCAAATATCATAACCATTTTAGGCTTGTCAGTATTATTAGCAATCTCTTCACGAGTAATACAATTTTTAGGTGCTGGCTCTGGTATCGGTTCAGGCTCCGATTTTACAACAGGTTGTTCCTCTTTGGGTAGCTCAACAACTGGATCTGGTTTCTTTTCTGCAACAGGCTGAGTAATGGCGGGCTCAACCTCAGCAATCGCAGGCTTTTCTTTTGCATATGGGCAAAAGAAATACCAAAGAATGCCGAGTAAACCAAGGAGTAATAAGGCTAAAAGTAAAAAATGCCACCAACGCCAAAATGATTTTGGCGGAATAACTGGGGCAGGTGCTGGTAAAATGGGATCTTCAAAGGTATTAACAATAACTGGTTCATCATTAATCACATAAATATGATTACCTAAACTTTTAATTCTAGGTAACCATGATGAAATAAATGCCTGCTGCTCAGCCGTTAATGACATTAACTTAACCACAGCTTCGATATCGTTAATACGATTTTGTAACGTGTTTTCTATCTTAGCTTTATGTGATTGATCACTAATTTCACTCAATAAGATAGGCTGACCTTCTAAAGGGGTGTACCAACCAATATATTGATTATCATCAATCAATCTTGCTATTGCAAAAATCGAAAAAGTGCGCTCAGTTAAATACGGTTTTAGCAATGCTAGCAAAGAATTATATTGATCAAATAAAGACATCTTTTCGGGATGATGATGATCACAAATAATTCTTGTTATACGCTGCATTGCTAATTTATTTCCTTTTATTTAACTTCTGCTTTTATTGTCTACACATTAATTAAGCAAGAAATATATTTATATGTTTAATGCTTTTTGCAATTGTTGAAGTTTTTTATTTAACTTATCTAACTCAACTTGTTTTTCAAGTTCAGAACTATTTGAATTGTTCACTTTATTTAGTTGCTGTTCAATATCTTTCACTTGAGCCTGTAGATCGTCACGTCCTTTGGCTTTTTGTTTTACTTCATTGGTTAGTTTAGTTAAATCCGTTTTCAACTTTTGCTGCTGTGCCTGTTTTTGTTTAATGCTTAACGAAGTAGCTTTTTTTTGCTTCTCGATAGCGGCATAAATCTCTTTAAACTGCTGATTAGCTCTTACTTCATCTTCTAGAATTTGTTTTTTGTGATCAATTCGAGCCTGATAATTCCCTGAATAATTACAGCTGATTTTATCCATAATTCCAATGTTGGTATTAGTTGGATCGCACTGTTCAGGCGTAGTTGAACAACCGGCTAAAAAAATAAATGGACTGAGTAATAAAAGATATCTTTTTTTCATAATTAGCTAACCTTAACTGCTGAACGTTGTTTAGTAACAAGATTAATTTGATTTTCAAGTACTGCAATTTGTTTATGCAATTGACTGATTTGTTGATCCAGTCTTGATACTCTAACACCTGATTGTCGTTCTTCAGATGATATTGAAACCCAATCATTTTCAACTTTTTTCATGCGTTTTAATTTATCTCTTAAATAGGCAATATTTGCATCAATTTGAGTCAAATCATTTTGTGCTTGTTTTTTATTGATCGTGTCATTTTTTATTTGATTATTTAATACTTTAAGTGTTGCTAAATTCTTATCTAATACCGCTTTAGCTGTTTCGGTCACCGCTTGTACTTCGTAGGTGTTCTTTTGCACGTCTTGAATATAAACATCTAGACGCATCTCGTCATCAGCATATTCAGCTCGCTTACTATCAAGATAATAGTTAGCGCCCATCAATACACCACAACCTACCGCCGCAGAGGCAAGACATACCCCTGTTTTACCGCCAGCTAACATACAGCCAATACCACCTAAACCAGCACCAATAGCACAAGACTGCCACGCTGATTTACTAAAAAATTTGGCCGTATTACTTTTTGTTAATGCAGGATCAACATTTCTAGAACTGACTCCTCCAGAACCTTGACACCCTGTTAAAATAAGCGATATACATAAAGTCAGTGTTAATATAATTTTATTCATCATTTTTTTCCTTTTATCTCATTACACGTTTGTAGCCAAGCTGTTCGCTCGATCTTCCCCGATTCAATATATTGATTAATATGTTTGAAATAGAGTTTTAAATAATCGCTCATATTCGCTTTACCGCTATTTTCTAGAATAAATTGTGTTGATTTAACTTGCTCATTAATCGTATTTTTCTCGTAATTTGACGCCGTATTAACAATCGTATCGGAATAATATTTCAATATAAAGTCCCGAGCACTTTTAGACTCATCAACAACCTGCTTTAAATTATCTAGCTTCACTTTTGAGCACATATTGTCATCGGCCACAGTATCGGTTTCTTTTAGATCACAAACTTCATTGATCATTGTTTTGTATAAATTATCATTATACTCAAACTTGCCGTTCAAATCTGAAACATTAGCACACAAAAATGCACCTAATTGTAATGCTGATTGAATAGAACGATCTCGTTGCTCATCGCGCGCTTGATTGGCGCTACGTAAAAGAGCATTGAGTTGATTTAATTCTTTTTTTGTTTTTTCATCGTCAACTTGTTTAGTAATTTTTTCAAGCTCGCTGACAACATTACCATTTTTTGCGCTGTCCGTTTCACTACCTAATTGACTCCATTCTTTGTCTAGCTCTTTGATTTTGTCGTTCGAATTCATCACTTCAGTTGTATAAACTAAGCGAAATCCAACATCTTTACTTTTATAGGCACTTTTATCATCATAGAAAGGCTTTTCAATACGAAAAGCACTAGTAGTTGAAGATTCGGGCGTTAAATAGCTCCCCCCACGGACAATCATTCCCCCTTGTTGGCCATGGTAGCGATCAAGTTTATTCATTCTAAACGAATCAAACATCATTTCGCTCGCATTACCTAAAATATCATACAGATCTAGCGGATTAGGATCTAACCTACCAATAAGTTGCAATTTACCATTAGCAGACTTGGCACCAGAAAACCATGCATAATTTTCAAGATTTTTGCTCATAGGGAACCGTGATTCACGAAATTCTGATTCTGTCACTTTTGAACCACCACGCGCGGCATATTCCCATTCCGTATTATTGGGTAAACGGACATAGCCATTAGGTAAATTAATTGATTTTATTTTTGACTGGTTTTCAATTAACCAACGATTATATTTATCTGTAAAAGCAATAGCATCAAACCAGCTAATATCCGTGATAGGAAAGGAAAGATTCACTTTAGGAGTTGGGCAAGTATCATTCATGACGGATTGATATTGCAATGTGGTAATCTCATATTTACCTATCAAATAATAGCGCTCTTTACCTGAGTCAGAAAAGCTACCAGCAATATAATTGGGCGTGGCATACTCGGCAAAACCGAGCTCTTTTTGATTGCTTCCTAAAATGACTTTGACATCATCTAGCGGTTTATTGGTAGGGGTAAATACCTTTTTCATCACTAAACTACCGTCACATGGCATCGGTAAAATTACATCATCTTTTGCAGGCTTGGGATTATAAAATTTACTGTCCCAAGGTTCAGCAAAGCTTAATGCCGGTAGTAAGCTAATTGTAGCCAATCCCCAACAAGCTAATCGGGTATAATTATGCTTCACGTAAGCTTTCTGCTGGTTGAATTTGAATAGCACGTCGCCCTCCTATAACCACAATGCCCGTTGAAATAAATAAAGTCATTAAAAATGCAATAACAAGATGATAAAATTGTAATTGACTCACAACGGATTGTGAAAGCAAATTTTTACCTAAAACTAAATTAAAAGCACAATTTCCTACTGCAAACAGCCCACAAGAGATTATAAAAGCGAAACAGCTCAAAATCATTGCTTGGTTAATCAAATAAAGCATAATGCCTTTCGAGCGAAATCCAAGTAATCGCATAAAAGCAATATCTTTACGTTTACGTTCAATATTCGATAAAAATGAACCAGTAAACGATAAAACACACCCCAATACTGCCGTAATGGCAATAACGCTAAAAATAAAATTAAGCACTCGATCAATCGCTTGCATGTTTTCAATTGCATTAGCCTCGGTACGTGTTTCAATATGTTTTTCTCGTAATTTGTATGCTAATGGTGCGACATTATCCAACGAGTCCGCATAAATACGGGCTCGCGCAAACGAAGTATGATTAGGTGGATTTAATTGTCCAGTAGAAGTCACAAAAACATCACTTTGATATCCATCATAATAGTTTTCCATATCAATCAGTAAATCTAAAGAGACAAAAGCCGCTGCACGGCTATAACGATTTTCGGGAATAATGCCAACTACCTCTAATTCAGTCATTCCTTTTTCAAGTTTTCCATCAAGCTGCCTTGTGATCACCATTTTCACACGACTTCCCATCATGACTTTCATTTTTTCGGCTGATAATGAACTTAATAAAATTTGCTTTTTATTATTCGGTAATGGCAAATTTTTTGTTATTGGATCATCTATAGCCGTGGGAATAATTTCGGCATTATTGACGAAATGGCTAGTATCTTTCATTAAATCAGCTTGCGTATTTAATGAACGTGTGAGTGGAATCACAAAAGCTGTTTCAGGTTGCTGTTTTATCCACTTAAACATTTCATCTTTAAGTTGCAAATTCCCCACAATTTTTACTTCTAAATTTTGAGGATCACTGAGTAATTGTTCTCGAAGCTGCGAAACAACCCCGTACTTTAAACTAAATAACAATAACAAGGGGGTAATCACTGATATTACTGAGGCAATAATACAAAATGATACTTTTTTGTCATACCATAAGTCCGCTAACGATAAACGAGTAACAAGTAACCATTTTGATATTGCTTTAGTCATTTTTTACGCCTTATCTTGTAACGGTGAAAATTCTGATGATTGTGCCGAGGTTAACTTAGCCGATAAAGTCAATAATCCTTTGTCAGCTATGCGTTGCCAGTCATGTGTGACAATCATGGCAGCAATGTTATCTTGCTGAGCTTGTTCAATAATTAAATCAAACAATAAATTCGCATTATAGGGATCCAATGCCGAAGTCGGCTCATCGGCAAGTAACAACGCTGGTTTATGAATAATCGAACGAATAAAAGAAGCTCGTTGCCTTTCACCAATTGATAACTGTTTAGGATATTTATTGAGCAAATGTGCGATATTGAGTTTTTGCACTAGATAATCAAACCGGCTATTATCCACTTTTTTTTGTAATAACTTCAACGATAATAAAATGTTGTCACGAATCGTCAAAAATGGCAGTAATCCACCTGTTTGCAGCATAAATCCTAAATGTTGAGCGCGAATATCAGCAAGTTCTTCAATTTTATCTTGCTTGATTAGCTTTGCGATATCAATATCATAATTATCAACAATTAAGTTATAACCATCAATTTGGTCTGGTTTTAAAATCATTCCTACCATTTCAAGTAAAGTACTTTTACCCGAGCCACTATCACCTTGAATAACAACAACTTCCCCCGCTTGGACAGTAAGCGTCGGCAGGCAAACGCTAAAAAAAGACTTACCTGTTGAGCGTGAAATCGATAATCGATTAATATTTAACATGTTACGGCAACATTTCTAATGGTATAGGATAAACATTTTCGCGAGGATCACTACCGTCAGCTAATGAAATCCAACGATCGACATCCGCATTACATTTTTGATAATAGCGAATCTTACTGTTTAAATTACGGATAAATTTTTCTTGTTCAAGCCCACTCATACTTTTCCATGTATCTTGATCAAGTCCAGTGACATCGCTTTTATAAGGGATATTATCTAAATATTCACCCAGCAAACCTAAGTCAGCAATTTTTGTGACGGAATCAGATTTTAATTTACTTGGATCTTGCCCCATTGCAGCCGCAACAGAACGAAGTTGAGAGAACATATCATCGGCAGAAATCAATCCATCATTAGCCGCATTAGCAATTTTGCTAACCACATCGCTCAAATCACTTAGTTGCGATTTTGTTAATAATATACGTGGCTCTGCTGTTGGAATAGTCGGTTTGACAAAATCTTTATCGGCAATCCATGCTTTAAAAACTGACGGAGCTTGAGTGCCTTTAACATCTCCCAAATAAGCCAGTTGCATTGCCTTGCTTAGTAGCAATGCATCTTTTAACATGTCTGAATTATCATCTTTTGCATTGATGGCATTACCAACAGAAGCTTCACCTTTATAAGCAAGTTTAACTTGCTCAGACAATGCTTTTGCTAGCAAATCAACTTTTTGACCAAACTCATTCACATCACCTGCATTCACTGGGTAATAAAGTGATTTATGAATAAAATCGTTATACGTTAAGTCCGAATATTGTTCTGCCGCAATTTGATGATCTTTTGCACCACTTGGCGTTTTTAAATGTAATGCATAAATTGCAACACCTTTATGCTGAGCTTCAAGTCTTAATTGCGCTGCATCCATGCCAGTACTAGAGAGCTTATCATCACCAGGAATCGCACTTGCATCAGTTATCAAAATCATATAACGCGCCCCAAAGCTATTCCAATTAATATCATTTAATGCTTGAGCAACACCCGCATAAGAATCTTCAGCAAAATACGAGGTAGAAACAGAAGCTTGTTTAAGCGAAGAGCTCAATTGTTTAAAGTCATCTTTATCTTTAACTTTATTGGGATCGGCAAAAATTTTGCTCACAAATTCAAGCTTATCGGAAGCCTTTAAACTTGACCTAAATGAAACCAATCCAAACTTAACTTGATTTTGTAAATTTTCTTTTTCAATATGTTGATAAACTCGCGCTACTGCCTCCTTAGTTCTTGAAATATAAGGATCCATAGAAATAGTCGAGTCAATAACAAACACTATGGCGGCTTTAAAAGGGGCTACTTGGTTAGCACTATCATCAGTCGTTGTTGATTTTGTGTTATTTTTTATCAATGATTCTTGTTTACTGGCAGAGGCAACTTCTAACACTCGCTCATAAAACCCTTGCCCATTCATCACTTCTTCACCTTGTAAAATAGGTAATAAATAGAAGTTACTTTTAAAATCAACGAACTCTTTAGGTTCTTGAGCCACCACTTCTAAAGCGGGTTTATTTGCTTTTAATGCGTCACGAATAGGTTTTAATAAAGCTTCAGGCTTGTCTGCATCAATAATCGCCGTTAATGTGGCTTTATCTTTAAAAAAGAGCAAAGGATCACGATCAACTGGATTTGTAAAAACCAATGTCATTTGCATATTCCAAGCAATCGCACATGAATTATTAATCCAACCAATGGTTTTTCCATAAGAATCAGGACCAACACTAAGCCACTCTTGATTATTGTCATTTTTGCGTTCATAAACATAATAACGGGAAAATGCAGGCAAGGATTTGCCTGTAGCATCGGTAATATTGTTTTTTAATTCACACGTTGGGGTACTTAATACTCGTTGGTATAGGGTTGTTTTTCCAGCCTGTTTAAGTGGCTCTGTTGCAAACCCTATCAAAGGCAGGCATGTTAGACCTAGTGTGACAATGAGTTTCGAGATAGCTAGCTTATTCATTCTTGATCCTCACTATTTTTGTAATTCAGTTAAACGATCTTGAACGAACGTATTATTTGCATCGTTAGTCAACGACGTTTCATACCAATAAATAGCCGTTTCTTTATCTGCTTTAAAGCAATTATTTGCTTCATAATATTTTTCGTCATACTCTTTTGCATATAACATCGCAATTTTAGGATTAGTTTGAGCCTGATTTGCATATAACCGCTGAGCAATATTACATTTTTCATTTTTTTTAGCCTCAGTAATGATCTGAATAATGGCATCTGTCTCTGGCTTGGTCTGTAAACATTGTTGAATAAAGGTTAAATCATCAGTAGAGGCGTTGTTCAAATTACATTGACCACTAATTTGCACTGCTGGAGTTGGCGGTGTTGGTTGTGATTGATTTTTGTAAAATAAAAAATACCATGCAGCCATACCAAGTCCAATTAGCACCATACAACCGATAATAATAGTCATAATTAACCCTAGGCGACTTCTCGATTTAACTGGCTCTTCTGGTATGATTTCTGGTTCGATGGATTCGGCAAACGTTTCATTTTCAGCGCCAAGGCTAGATTCTTCAATTAATGGTGTTTGATCTTCAATAATAGAATCACTAACAGGATCCGGCTGCGCTATAGTTTGTTCGTCATTGGGTAGTGCAGCTTGCAAGTTTAATGCTGTTGATGCAAGAACCGAATCAGCAATACTCACAACCCCCCCATCAACATAATTCTCATTTTGCTTATCACGAATTTGTATAAGAAATCGAATCTGGCTTTCTTGTGATAATAAAGAGTCAATCAACCATTCACCAATTTGTCCGGTTAATTGTTCATTATCAACAGACATATTTTCAACGGCGTGCCAATTTTTTTCAGGGCTCCATTGATTTAGACCTAATAAATAATAACCATCTTGATTTCGTTGTATAAGCATATCAATTTCAGAACTACCACTCCATTTTTGAGCTAAAAACTTCGCAATACCGGGTTTATAACCATCTAATTCTATTCTTAATGCCATGATATCCTCTATTTTTATACTCGAATATGTGAGTATTGTTTATCTGAGCTATTAATTGGAAAAGCTCTTTTCGCTCAAAAAGACTTTCCTACTATACTTTGTTATTTATTCAATATGTTGTTATTTAATTTTAATTAATCCGCGATTGCTTAAAAAAAGCAAGAATTTCACCCAATCGGCTATTTTGTTCTTGGCTAATTTCGCGTCCTGCATGATGCCCTACATTTTCTTGCGCAAGCATAGCAAACGCAATAAACCAATCAAATATTGCATACTGAGAATAATTTTTAGTGTTATCGTCCAGTTTTGGTAATAAATGCGATGATTGCACATTAAATTCGCTTAGTGGTGAAGAAAATATTGGTTTCCCCTGATTAACTTTGCTCATTGGTATATCACTTGCTTGCCCTTGAATAAAACCAAGCCAAGCAATAAAGTCTGCCAGTAAAGTATGAATAGTACTGACTTGTCTAGACTCTAGATCATCACGTTTACTACCTGTGTTTTCATTATTCAAAATGCGTTCGCTTAAACTTGCTTCAAGTTTCATTCGATTCGCAGCAGTAATCAATTCTTCTACCATAAAAGAGAGCGATTTTTGATTGATACCGAAAAACTGCAAGATATGCTTATCTAGCACAATATTTCTTAAATGCTCTAACCATGCCGAGAAAACCGTTTTTGCAAACTTAGATTCATTCGATAATATAGCGACTTGTTTGGTGGTTGGTGATGAACTCACATCAGAAAATAGTTCAAAATCAGCAGTTAAACCAAAATCATTAGATAAGTTATCTAACACATTATCATTACCTGCTTGCTGCGTTTCATTTTCTACAGTATTGGAATGATAAAGCGCTCTAATGGTTTGATCTGGCAATTCAAACGCTTTAAGTAGCTCACCTAATAATAGTGCTTTGCTCTGTAACTCTTTAACAACATCAGCAATGATTTGTTTTTTCTTGGCTAGTTCTTCATCATTGTCCGCTTGATACCAAGTATCAAAACGCATATTAATAATATATTCAATTTTTTCATTAAGCTGTTCAACAATTCGTTGCTGTTTGACTTCAGTAATAGCAACTTGTTCTAAGTATTGGCTAATTCGCCCTATACCACCATCATTAAGTTTTAACATGGCATCCCATGCTTCTTCTGGCTGGAACACATACTGTTTGATATCACTATTTTGCACAAATGTATTTCTTAATACATTCATTTTATCTTGATAATTTTCATTATAAGATTGCTCTTGGCAAGTGTTCGGCTCGACATTTAAAAACGGTACATCAAATCCTGGTTTGCGGACAAGAAAGACATTATTAAATTTATGTTCGTTAGACCAGTTACTTAACCAATCGTAACTACCAAAGCGTTCTAAAATAGTTTGCTGAAGTAACCCACCTTTACCCCAGCTATTTTTAAGATTGTCTTCTGATAGAGTTAATGAGGTGCCAATACGTTTATCAAACATGGTGATTGCCCATAATAACCCCGCTTTTTTCGTTGCTCTTTTTTCAGCTGTTTCACCTTGGGTTTTATCGATCCAACGCTCAAGTACTGGACCAACATCATTAACATCAGATTGTTTATCTGACGGCGTGCAAACAACTAGCACGTTCATTTCTTGGCTATCAGTATATTTTTCAAAAAGATAAGCAACTTTACCCCGTAATAAAAGCTGAGCAATAGGGTTGCCTTCTTTCACATCTGAAATCGATATCAAATTTAAACGCCCTCGATATCCAGGAAAATCAAGTAAATCCACATTTTCAAAAGTTGGCACTCTGGTTTTATTGACTAATGGGAAAATTAATTCGGCGGTTAAAAAAGCCAATTGCGCTAAAGATATTGATGTTGGTTCACTATTTAACGGCGTTATAGTAATCGATGAATCTTTGTCGGTATTTAATCGCTCAAGAATATCGACATTCATAATACTGTCAATTTGCGACTTGGTGCCATTATTATCTTTCACTAATACTGAAAGCGGCGCATACACAGTTTCAGCATGGTGTAAACTTGATAATGTGGTGGCTAATTGAGTGTAAATTATCGTCAGTTCAGTAATTCCCCCCCATAAGACAGAAAACAGCTCGCCACGCTCTACTACTGATAAATAAGGAATAAGGTACGTTACTTTTTCCCAATATCCGCCTTTTAATTCTTCAAGTGAGTTACCAAAGTTTTCAGATAAATAATCGTAAAGATCAACAATATCATCCTCGCTAACACCACCGACATAATTAGTTTGTTTCTGATTTTCCAAGCGTTGGATTGTCTGATTTAACGGTGCAAACTCGATTTTATTAGATACTTTTTGCTGATCAAAATCTTTAAAATAAGCATTTATCAAGATTTTGACAATTTCGATCTCTTTAAACAATTTTAACTCTAACGGATAGTTAGGTATGCCACCTTTGGCAATGCGGCTAAAGCGAGTAACAAGCCCCGTCGCCTCTTTGCCACTACCCACGGGATTAACATGGTCAATAAAATCTAACACTTCATTATCGACAACCGTTTCAAGCTTACCATTTTCACCAGCTGCAAGTGCTGAAATTAAATAAGATTTACCTGCCTGTGATAATCCAAAAAAACCAACTGCAACAGATTTCTTTGATACATCTCCCAATCGTTTTGCGCTGTTACGTAACCGCCGCAAATCCAAAATTAAGTTATCCGCTTCGCTATTTAAACGTTTAGATGAATGGCGTGTTTGATTCACCCACTCAATGGCCTTTGCAGATGCTTGATAGACCTGATCCCAAGATTTAGGCAGTTGTTCGTTTAAGTTTTTCATCGTTTTATCATTCCACTATCAAGCCAATATTGCGTACTTATTAACCCCGAGTTAACCATGGTGTTTAAACTTAGTTTAATATCCTGATTTTTATTACAGGCTCGACCATCTGAGGCTTTTACCTCTTTAATATAAAAATTTTCGACCATTTTTTGTTTATTTTTTATGCCTAAAGTTACTTCTAGCACGACGCCTTCAGCGCTTAATCGCTTAGCCACTTCACTGCTTTCAATCGTTAAAATATAGATAGGCGATGCTGGCCAACGGTCAACTTCAAGTTGCCTAAAACCAAGTCTTGTGGTGCCTCGTATTTCAAATGAGAGATTAGGAAAATCATAATCAGGATTATCCAGATCAATATCTTGGTAATAGACATTTTCTTTTTTAATCATATTAAGATTATCTAAAAGTCCAATGTACTTAACGGTTGAATATAAATCTATATTAGAGGATCTAAAATAGAAATTAGGTAATCGTAAATTCTTGCTTAAAAAGCACAGCATCGCCCCCACGGCTGCCGTTGTTTTAGGATCATCAATTCGTTCTTGTTTATGGAAAGGATACCAACCACCAGTATAATAACCATGCAAAGGCAAAATTCGACCTGCAGGCATGGATAAGCGTGATCGGAAATAACTTTGAATCCCCGGTAAACGCGAAGGACGACCAGTTAACAAAAGAACATCACACTGATAACAACTAATAATCTCTGATAACGCATCAAACGTTTTACAAATATTGTAATAATCGCCCCGAATAAACAAATAATGAATACGTTTAAGGTTAATCTCAATACTTAAGTCAAGTACTGAAAAATCAGGATTATTTAATGCGCGCTTAATCGGTTCATTAATAAAATTAAGCACGTTATCGGTCATCATATTGTGTTGTAATAATTCACCGAAAGTAGAACAATAGACATGTTGCTCTGCGTGTAATGGGTCATAAAGTTCATATGCTTTTAATATTTGTAACCCAACTGGTATAAATAGCTGTAAGGTAAGTTGCTGGCGCAATACCGCATCTTGAATTGATAGTTGCTGAGAACCAATCGTTATGGACAAAATAGGATTAGGATCAGTAATTCCAGCTTGTTTCAAACCATTTGTTAAAGCTGTTATAACGGTATCTTGGATAATATCAAGTAAAATATCATCACCCGCCACTTTGAATCCATCACGAAAACGCTGTGTTGGCACAATATAGGCATTACTGCTATTGGCTTGCCCGCTAACGCCGTAGTCTAATTGATAATCGTTAATCACTAAATCGGTTGTACCACCACCAATATCAACCGTTGCAATAGTTAACTTTTGCTTATTGGTTTTATCCGGACGGATCATTGATGCAATAAACTCTTCGCATCGCCCATTATAATTATTTTGTGTTTCGTTAAAAAGATACACAACTTGGCCACAAGTCGCTTCATCCCATTGGATATAAACTTCAGGAATATTTGGCCAAACGCTTTTTAATTGCTCAGGATTATTGAAATCAATATTGTCATCTGAACTATCCCAACCAAGGCTTTTCCAAACCAAACCGATGGCTTGATATACGCAACTTTTAAATATTGCTTGTTCGGGTTTTGGCATGGCTGGCGGAATCGTTAAAATGATTGAACGTAAATTACGTGGTGTTTTCGCATGCTCTAGTTTATTACGCTGAGCGACACTATTCATTTGCATTAATGCATGCATTAATACTTCACATAACATAAACGTCATCAAGGAGCTACGAGAGTATTTTGGGTGGAAAACCGGCATTTTGCGATCATACTCGTCTTGAATATCATTGCTAAGAATATGCAACGCTTCACCATATTCATTAATTAAACTAGAAAAAGGTTCTGCTGTTGCAAATGGTTCATGATCACTTTTTACATAATGAGAGTTAAAACGCCATCCTTGTTCATATTTATCTTGATCCCACAAATAACGTTTTGGGCTTGAAAGTCCCGTTGCGCCTTCATTGCCTTCACGCCGGCTGGCAAGTCGGCTTGCTTCTTGACCAACACGGACAATACTTGGCCAACGAAAAGTATCGCGTCGTCCACTTTGCAAAGAAAAATGTTCCTTGCCAAAAAAAGTTTGGGCAAATTCTACTCGGCTTTCAAACGGTTCGTTATAGATATGCTCAGGTTGTGTTAAATCACGGATTTCAAGCTCATAACGATGATTTAAACTATCTTTATCTTGAGCATGATCTTCAATTAGAATCCCACAAGTGCGTGAATTACCCACATCTAAAATCATATCTACAGGAATTGATTTCACCACATCATCTTTATTGTTTGACACAATTTTAATTGTCGGTAATTGCAATGAATCGGCAAGTAAATGGATGATATTTAGGTAGTGTCCATAATAAGATTTGCTTTTAATTTCTTGATTAAGATCATCTTTATGGATCTTTAACCGCTCAGATTGTGGCGCCAGCTCTTGAAAGAGATCAATTAACCAACTGGTTATCCATTTAAGCTCTAAATACCATGAAACATGATCTGAACGATGCGCTAAACTAAAAACTGCGCCAGTCATCACATCATTTTCGGTTGGAGCAAGGTAAGCCACATCTTGTAAGTTAGCGAATACTTTTGTATCAAAAGCAAACGTAATTCGATGTGTATTGCCATCAGGATCTTCACCTTCAGGAATACTAACAATTCGAACTCGGCTCCAATTATGCGGCCCTTGATCAAAGCGTTCTGGCGGTATTGAACGCAAAACAGGCACAGGTAACCAAATACCATCATATAATTTTAACGACTGATCAACACTAATTTCTTGTGTTGGTTTGACAGCAAATGTTGGATTATCAGGTGTGAAAAATTGACCACTTTCCACATCTTCAATCAACCTGATAAGTGCACCACTTTCTGATGGGTCAATAAAAGCCCCATTAACTTTACTGCGCCATCGATTATCTTTCCAATCGATTTTAAGTGCAAAATCAAGAAACTGAATGCCACTATTCATAATCAGTGTCACTTCTTGACCATAATTGCGTAATTCTGGAAGCATATACAACCTTTATTGTTTTTTCATCGTTATTGGGAATGAAGTCCCATTATTATAAATTCCTTGGCAATTGGCTTTATTATCTTTGCCTGGTGTGCATTGAATTTTGGGTAATTGATATTTGGTGTTATCACTACAAACAGCCTCTGTATTACCTGCTATACCTAAATTAGCATTTTTAATATCAGTGCCAACATTACCCGTACATTTCACACCGTCACTACGCGTTATAGTAACTTCGCCATTACCATCTTTAAAGTTATAACTTAATTGCAATGGTTTACCTGTGGCTTTGTCTTGAATGCCACCATTGACAGACCATTGTCCATCTAAGAATTTTGTGGTTCCTTGCTTGATTGCATCTGCTGGTAAAGCTAAATTATTTGTTTGATCAACTCCAGCGTTAGGATCTGCTTTATTATCTTTATCTAATGGCGAAGAAGTTTGGTCAGCGCTATCTTTGTCTTGTCTATTTTGAACATCTGTATTATCTTTTTTATCGGGATCGATAGGTGTTGATTTTTCATCTTTATCATCTGTTTTACCTATATCAGGCGGAGTCACTTGATCATTTTTATTATCTTGCGCATCTGGATTTGAAGTATTATTCCCCTCATTTGCATTATCTGGTGCTACAGAATGATCAACCGAATCATTTGCTACATCGGCATTAGTCGGGGTATTGGTTGTATTGTCTAAAATGGTACCATTTGGTATAGCATTACCCGTGACACCTAACCGATTATCAACAACCACACCTCTTGGTTCAGTTTTTAATTCTGGTTCTGTCGCTTTTTTATCCTGCTTGTCATCCTTTTCAGGTTGACTAATATTGTTATTATCTAAAGATACATTCGGATTAATCGATATCTCAGGTTTTAACCAACAACCGCGTAGCAAAAACAAGGCTAATAAAAGCAACAATAACGGTAATAATCCCAGCAACCATATCCACCAACGCTTCCACCATGGTTTATTATCAATAGGCGTGGCAGAAGTAACGGCAGCTGCTTGTGCAACTTTTGCTACCGATTCTAAACTATAGAATGGAGAATTGCCTTGAGAGGTGTGCGGATACACAAATCCCCAGAAAGTAATCACCGGTTTACCGTTAACAATATAAACAAATTGATTACTTGGAAAACGTATTGCCATCAAATTAGGTTCGGCACTATCAACATTATTTTTGGGATCATAAATAAGACGGCTAAAAAGCAGTTGATCACCTTCTAAATTAGGATTACTGGCTAGTTGTTTGCCAAAATTCATCACTTTATGTTCAAATTCTTTCAGTAAAGCCAGCGCTGACTGTTGCTCAGATTCACTAGCTGAAGTCCAAGGAACAATATCATATTGCCCATCAGGCTGATTTGAATCAAAAGGAATATACCAATCGATAATATTGCCGTGATCATTGCGTTGTGGAATAGCTAAATAATCAGCATATTGTTTACCTAATTTAACTCTAAACATTTCACGGATTTGAGCTGCAACTAAATAAGCGGCTTTACCATCATGCCCTAGCATTTTAAAGTCTTTGATATCACCGCTTCGAAGTAATGTATTTGCCATATGTTCCTTTCTATTTCTTTCTATTATTTTATTTCTCAGCATTTGTACGCAACAAAAATAAGTTTAACAGAAAACACTATCATTGTAATTGATATCATTATGGATATTATGAATTTTTATTCATATTTTTGATAAGTTCCACTACTAATAAAACGCTTTATATAAACCATACATAAAAATTTATAACCATTTGGTTTATAAAATTTTTCAAGTTAATTATAACTCTGCTAGCCTGTTACAAATTTATACTGAAACGCATACTTTTCTGAAAGTTTTTTACAAAATTATTTTAAAAAATCTTGATCTGTTAATACGCGTAATGGTTGCATATCGCTTTCGCCTTTTATCACTAATGTAGGATCTGAACGTAAACAAGTACCACCATAATGGCCACCAACCGTAAAAGTACATAACTGCAAATACCTTTCATCAACTTTAGGTAAACACCATAACTCTTGATAAATATTTTCTTGTTTAGCAAATTTGCCAAGTGTTTTATCGAGTATTTGCTCTTTACTGTTCACCAATTCAATATTACTGCCCCTTCGCCCTGCAATAGGTTTAATCGCATAACCTTTTTTTATTAAGTTATCGTTGAGTTCAAAAGTCGATTCTAATAAATAACGATGGTTAGGGAATAATGACCACAATACCGGCAAAATCGCCTTATTACTTGGAATAACGGTCCATAAAGGTTCAAAAACAGATACTTCAGGCCGTAAAAGCACATCAATTAATCTTACGGTATTATCAGGATGCCAAGTACGAATCGGCAAACCTGCAACTTGTGCTTCACTTTCTTGTCGAAGCTGTTCTAAAACAGTTTCCCAAGCCCATGTTTTCCAAACACAAGTGACTTGGCGATCTTCATCGTCCACTAACCGTCCACGTTTATCCCATCTCAGTCCACTTAGTCCGCGTAAAATTTTGCTATCTATTCCAGCCAAAGTCATAGCTTTTTGCATAAATAAAGCGTGATAATTTTCTTCACTATCATCATCACGCATAATATGTACAAATGCTTGCGCATCACTATGCTTCCAGCAATTAGCCAAAGCATTAAGTAAACCCTCACTCGGATTTGTTCCTACACTGATTCTTGCTTGTGTCGCCCAGTTTGCTAATATTTTCCCTGCTTCGGTATGACAAGAGGCCGAATCGGCATTATATTCATAGACTTTAAAGCCACGTTCATCCATACAAAAATCTAATCGTCCTGTAATCATTTGATAACGACGCTGTTGCCACGAAAGTCTTAATCTTGGCCATAATATTTCAGGAATATTAAAATTAAGCAATAGATTGTCATCCTTTAATACCTTGTCGGTGGCATGTAAATACATTAAATGTAATTCATTGGTAGCCCGAATTAATTCTTGCTCAGCACTTTCTGAAATAGTGAAATAACGATAATGATCATCATGGCTAATCGCATGACCTGCCGCTAATACATACGCATGTTCTAATGGATCTGATTCATCTAACCATTTTTTATCAAATTGACCTTCGTTTTTAATATGGGCACTATGAATTTGAAGTAAAGGCTGAGGAATTTTAGGTTGAGGTAAACTATACTCTGTCTTATCAGTTTGAATCATCCAACCTAAAATTTTCGTGTCATCGAACGTATCATGTAAATGATAACCTTCACTAGACACTGTCATTTTAAGTTCACGTGTCCATTGCTGTCCAATGGGTAAACGGGTATGTATTACATTTTGTTCAGCAACTCGGACTTTGTCTTCAAATACTTCAGTGATAATAGCTATATGGCCTGTTCTGTCAAATACACCACCATCATCCCATACCAACAAAGAGCCCGCTTCTGGCATTTTTTTACTACCATTAGCAAATGCTTGCAAAGGTAAAATCGCCTCGTTAACAACTTGCCTTAAAAAACGTAGTGAAAAAATTTCGTGCGCCATTCCTACATCAGTAAAAACGATACCGTAATTTAAGAATAAAAAACGCCTTGCAAATTCAACGCATTGCCATTTATATCCCATATACTCATAGCCACAATAGCTACGAAATGATCCATCATTCGGGTATTGATTTCGATCTAATGTTTCATAATCAGAAGAATAAATAGCAACCCCGCCCGGTGCATAACCTAATAATGTGCCAAAAGGTTCTTTATTTTTGGATTTAGATGACATATTGTTTTAGCCTTATTGGTAAATAGTAAAAACGCTTATTTCACTATGTTAGAATTTTCTTATCATAGCTCAAAATATATACTTTAAAAAGCAATGTTTATTATTCGTTACTTGAAGAGTCATAAACAGCCTATATATAGTAATCATTCTTGATACCAATACATTGAACCTATTAACTGAGAAAAATAAGATTATGCAACCAACAAAATTAAATGAATTATTAGAGTTCCCATGTTCTTTTACTTACAAAGTAATGGGCGAAGCCAAACCTGAACTTGTTGACAAAGTGGTATCAGTCATTCAACGTCATGCTCCGGGTGATTATACGCCATCAATCAAACCGAGCAGTAAAGGCAATTATCATTCAGTTTCAATTACTATTAATGCCACGCATATTGATCAGATCGAAAATCTTTATAGAGAATTAGGCGAAATCGATATTGTAAGAATGGTTTTATAATACTTTACTTTTTTGCTAAAAATAGAGCCTTACTGTTATAGATAAGGCTTTTCATAAAAAATAAAATCAACATTCTACCTAAATATTTTTTCCTGAAGTATCTATCCCTGCTAAAACAAAAATGAAATGACTTGAAAAAAATCGAATAAAATTAGTGCGTTTTCTGAAGGTGTTTAGGCGATGTTTATCGTGGCTCAGCTTTTAGTTGATCGCTATATAAGCGGCAATATTAATCTATTTGAAATAAAAAGCGCAAGATAGTTAACACTACCTTGCGCTTTGTATAAATAACCAATTATCCTAAAATTTTAGCTAATTCTTTTGTTACTTCGGCAACAGGCTGCGTCCCATCTACATGGAAATAGTGTGTACGCCCTTCTTTTGCTTCATGCTGATAATAATTGATCAGTGGTTTAGTTAAATCGTGATATTCGACAAGGCGTTTACGCACAATATCTTCACTATCATCTTTACGAGTGGTTAATGGTTCACCTGTCACATCATCCACATTTTCAACTTTCGGTGGATTATGACGAATATGATAAACACGACCTGAAGCAGCATGAATACGGCGCCCACTCATACGATCAATAATGACAGCGTCTGGTACATCGAATTCAAGCACATAATCAACATTAATACCAGCTGCTTTCATAGCATCAGCCTGAGGAACAGTACGAGGAAAGCCATCTAATAAAAAGCCATTAGCACAATCGCTTTGCGCAATACGCTCTTTCACTAATGCAATAACAAGTTCATCAGTAACCAATTTACCTGCATCCATTAATTCTTTTGCTTGCAAACCAAGCGCTGTACCCGCTTTTACTGCTGCACGCAACATATCACCAGTTGAAATTTGGGGAATTCCATATTTTTGCATAATAAATTGTGCTTGGGTTCCCTTTCCTGCTCCTGGTGCGCCTAATAAAATAATTCGCATAAAATAACCTCTTATGGCTTTAATATAGATAATATCTTCTATTCTGGTAAATAATGAAATATCACCTTACTGCTGGAGATTAAACCATCAGTTGGGCAAATATAGTTCACCAACCCGCAGCCCTTAATCATCTGCACTTTTTGCAGACAAGTCGGGCAAATATATTGTTCAAAATAATGTTGCTTGCAATGAAGACAATTAAAATATTGAGGCGAAACAATACTCATTTTATGATGACACTTTGGGCAAAGACCTTCTTGTCCACCATCAACCACCTTCTTTTGAGACATAAATTATTTTCGACCTCTAACATGTTTCATCAATCGACGACGTTTGCGTTGCTGTGATGCGGTTAAACTATTTTTTCTCCCTTCAAATGGGTTTGTTCCTTCTTTAAACTGAATTCGAATTGGTGAACCCATAATTTTTAGCGAGCGTCTAAAATAGTTCATCAAGTAACGCTTATAGGAATCTGGTAAATCTTCAACTTGATTACCATGAATAACGACAATGGGTGGATTATAACCACCTGCGTGCGCATATTTTAATTTAACGCGGCGTCCTCGCACCAAAGGTGGTTGATGATCGTCTTGTGCCATTTGCATAATCTTAGTCAATAAGGCGGTGTTGACACGGCGCGTTGCACAATCATACGCTTCTTGAATGGAGTCAAATAAGTTACCAACACCACTACCATGCAAGGCAGAAATAAAATGTACACGAGCAAAATCAATAAAGTCTAGCCTATCATCTAGTGTTGTTTTCACTTGCTCTTTGATATCTTGTGATAAACCATCCCATTTATTAACAGCTATCACAAGTGAGCGCCCACTATTAATAATAAACCCTAGTAATGATAGGTCTTGATCGGATATACCTTCACGGGCATCTATAACTAAAATGACAACATTAGCATCTTCAATGGCTTGTAACGTTTTAATGACGGAAAATTTTTCAACGGTTTCGGTGACTTTTCCTCGCTTACGAACACCAGCGGTATCAATCAAGATATACTCACGTTCATCACGTGTCATGGGGATATAGATACTGTCACGCGTTGTGCCAGGCATATCATATACAACAACGCGCTCTTCCCCTAAAATTCGATTAGTTAGTGTTGACTTACCCACATTTGGACGCCCCACTATAGCAACTTTTATAGGTTGGTTAATTAATGATTCTGTATCATCAAGATCGGAATCATCATAACATTGAGATAAGTCGTTAGATTGTTCATCGTCATCAAAATCACTTTCTTCGTTATTATCAAACTGAAAAATAGGATCTAATACCGTTTCAATTAACGAGCTTACGCCTCGACCATGGCTAGCTGCAATGGGATGAATTTCGCCCAATCCTAATCCGTAAAAATCAGAAATTGCAGTATCCGCATCAATACCATCAATTTTATTAGCCACTAAAAAAGTGGCTTTTTGACGAGAGCGTAAATGCTTAGCAATAGCATGATCGGCAGGCATCGCACCCGCTCTAGCATCAACCAAGAAAAGAACAATATCAGCTTCTTCTATTGCTTGCAGGGATTGCTCAGCCATAAAACTTTCAACCCCATCTTCAGATCCATCAATACCGCCAGTATCAATCAAGATATATTCATGGCCCTTGATTTCTGCTCGTCCATATTTGCGATCACGAGTTAATCCAGGAAAGTCAGCCACTAAGGCATCTCGGGTTCGCGTTAACCGATTAAATAAAGTCGACTTTCCAACATTTGGACGACCAACAAGTGCTACTACAGGTACCATGTTTATTCTCTAAATTACTTTAATTTTGTGTATTAATTTTTTGTAAAAGCGTAAATATCACCATTTTTAGCTTGAACAATGACTTTATTGTCTACTACTAATGGTTTCGATATTAATCCACTACTGCTCACTTGAGTCTTAGCTGCAAGCTCCCCATTGTCAGCATTTAACCAATAGAGGTAGCCTTCAAAATCACCAAATACCACATAATTTTGATAGATAACAGGATCGGTTAACTGACGATGTGTAAGATTTGGTTGCGTCCAAAGCTCACCACCACCATTCTTGGCAATAGCTTGAACATTGTCATTTTGGTCGACAACAAATAATCGATTAGTATCAACCGCAAAGCTATGAGTAGAACCAAGTCCTTTACGCCAAACAGTTTGACCATTACTCAAATCCAGTGCAACTAAACTGCCATTATAACCAACGGAATAAACTAAATTACCTTCAACTACAGGGGTTGAATCAACATCGTTTAATTTTGCAATTTCAGTAGAGCCTGATGGCTGTGAAATACGTTGCTGCCAAATTAATTGCCCATCATTAATAAAGTAAGCATTTACTCGACCATTATCATCGCCAACAATAGCGGCACCATGAGCGATAGTCGGTGTAGAGTTGCCTCTTAGCGACAGAGCAGGAACGTCGAAAGAAACATCCCACAAATAATCACCAGTATCACGATTAAGACCTTGAAGAATGCCATTTGCAGTATGAATTATCAATTTGTCCTCAGCAGGCACTGGGCGAGCAAGCACTTCACCTTTTACTGTTTTTTCCCACACCACTTTACCACTGTTACGATCTAACGCATACACAACAGCGCGCTCACTACCTACGTAAACATATTTATCATCAGCACTTACACCACCTGAAAACAGTGCTGTTTTGCTGCTAAAAAGCGTGCTTTGCGATAAGTTGACATCCCATATGGTTTTGCCACTTATTAAATCAATTGCTTTAACTTGTCCACTACGACTTGCAACATAAATAGCATTATCATAATTAATCGGACCTAATAATGAATAAATATGAGTATTGCCAGCAGTGCTATTTCGCCATACTTGTTGAATAGGAAATTGATTATTCACTGCTGGTGAAGGTGAAATTTGAACAATCTCTTCTTCCCCACCGAATAAAGAGCATCCAGCAAGTGAAAACATAAAAACACCAGTAAAAAGATATTTTGATAACTTCATTGTATAGCCCCTTATAGCAGGATAAATTAATTTTTACTTTCTTCCGTTGCAGTTTTTTTTGCCTGAGCTTCTTGTTCTGCCTGTTCTTTAACTGCTTGAGCTTCTTGTTCAGCTTGTTGTTTTGCTTTTAAATATTCAGCTTGATTCAACTTCATTTTAATGTTTTCTTCTAAATCTTTGGTTGGATTAGAAGTTAAAGCAACGTTATAAGCACTCACTGCATCAGCATAACGCGTCATTTTAACTAACACATCACCACGAAGATCATTAATTACAGCTCCCCAGCTTTCGCTAGTCACATGGCTTAGCGATGTTAAACTGTCTTGATATTGACCTTGTTGGTACTGTAAACGCGCGATACGAATATTGGTAATTGCTTTGACTGGCTCTGAATCGGTTTTCTTTAATGCATCGACTAATAATGTTTGCGCGCCAGAATAATCTTTTAATACTTCAACATAAAATTTTGCCGCGCGTAAATTAGCAAATACACTATAAATAGTATCGTTGTCTTTAGCAAAAGCGACTAACTCATTAACAGAATCTGGTTTATTATCATCTAATTGAGCTATTAACTGTTCATACTTATCTGACGATTCAATCGCCTTTTCAGCTTTATATGATTGCCAATAGCGCCAGCCGTAAAAGGCCAATAGCCCGATTACAAGAATCGCAACCATAATTTTCCATGTTTTAGCAAAAAAGCCTTTTATATCTTCAAGTTGTTCTTCACTCGATAACTGATGACTCACGTTTTTCTCCTATTACTTTACTTAATCGACAAGCAAGTTTGAACAACTTCTTTTTGTGCAACTTCAACTTGTTCGCCTGTTTGTAAATTTTTAATCATTACTGACTGATTAGCTAATTCATTTTCACCAATAATGACTGCTATTTTAGCACCTAACTTATCGGCTTTGGCAAATTGTTTCTTAAAATTACTACTACCGTAATTTGTCATGATTCGCCAATCCGGTAAGCCATCGCGCAACTGCTCTGCAATACGTTGTGCTGCTGAAATTGTTCTTTCATCACCAGAAGATATCATATACACATCAATCAAATTATCACGATTAAACGATGGATTAACGGCTTGAACTAATAACACTAAACGCTCAACGCCCATTGCAAAACCCACTGCTGGTGTTGGTTGTCCACCTAGTTGGCTTACAAGCCCATCATAACGACCACCACCACAAACGGTACCTTGTGCACCTAAGCTACTTGTTACCCATTCAAAAACAGTTCGATTATAATAATCTAATCCACGAACTAACCTTTGATTAATATTGTATTTTACTCCAGCATTATCCAATAAGCGACATAACCCCTCAAAGTGCTGTTTAGATTCTTCATCTAAATAATCGAACAATTTTGGTGCTTGATTGAGTAGCTCTTGCACAAGTGGATTTTTTGAGTCAAGTACTCTTAATGGATTAGTATACATTCTACGTAAGCAGTCTTCATCCAATTTATCTTTATGTTGTTCAAGAAAAGCAACTAATGCATTTCGATAATTGGCTCTAGCTTCAATCGAACCTATTGAATTTAGCTCAAGAGAGGTATGCTGTTCGATACCCAAAGCTTTCCAGAAACGTGCAGTTAAAAGGATAAGTTCAGCATCAATATTTGGTCCTTCAAGCCCAAAGACTTCAACACCAAATTGATGAAATTGGCGATAGCGCCCTTTTTGCGGTTTTTCATAACGGAAAGCAGGCCCTAGATACCAAAGACGTTGTTCTTGATTGTAAAAAAGACCATGTTCAATGCCAGCACGGACACAACCTGCGGTAATTTCGGGACGTAAAGTAATACTTTCATCATTACGGTCATTGAATGTGTACATCTCTTTTTCAACAATATCGGTCACTTCACCGACTGCTCGCTTAAATAGTGCAGTGTCTTCAACAATGGGCGTTCTAATTTCGTTATAGCCATAACTGTTTAATACACCTTTAACAATGTTTTCAATCTGTTGCCAACTTGCACTATCTGTTGGGAGTAAATCATTCATTCCTCGTATAGATTGGATCTTTCTCTCTGTCATTTATTTATTCGCTATCTAATAAAATTATAATTCAGTTGCTGTAATTCTGTTTTTCAATATTAATGCTTTAGCCCGAATTTTAGCTTCTAATTCATCAATCATTTTTTCATTATCAATACGGCCAATACGCACACCATCTTCATAAAAACCACTTTTGTTATGACCGCCAGCAACTCCCATGGTTGAAGCTAACGCTTCGCCCGGACCGTTAACCACACAACCAATAATTGACACATCCATTGGTGTAATAATATCTTCTAATCGCTGCTCTAATGCATTGACGGTATTAATCACATCAAACTCTTGACGGGAGCAGGTTGGACAAGCAATAAAATTAATACCACGAGACCGTATACGCAGTGATTTTAAGATATCAAATCCAACTTTAACTTCTTCAGTAGGATCGGCAGCTAGGGATACGCGGAGTGTATCGCCAATCCCTTCTGATAGCAATAATCCTAATCCAATGGCCGATTTAATCGCACCACTGCGCACTCCACCCGCCTCAGTTATGCCCAAATGCAATGGCTGCTTAATTTGTTTAGCTAACAAACGATAAGCGTCAACCGCAGTAAACACATCAGATGCTTTTACACTAACTTTAAACTGATCAAAATTAAGCCTGTCAAGTATATCAACATGACGCATCGCTGATTCAACAATCGCTTTTGGAGTAGGTTCACCATATTTTTCTTGAATATCTTTCTCAAGCGATCCCGAATTCACCCCAATACGTATTGGGATGTTTTTATCTTTCGCACAATCGACAACGGCACGAATTCTTGACTCATTGCCTATATTGCCGGGGTTAATTCTTAAACAATCAACGCCATATTCAGCAACTTTTAAAGCAATACGATAATCAAAATGAATATCAGCAATCAGTGGAACTTTAGCTTGTTGTTTAATCAATTTAAACGCTTCGGCCGCATCCATTGTTGGAATAGAAACACGCACAATATCCACTCCAACACGTTCAAGTGCTTGAATTTGAGCTACCGTTTTTTCGACATCAGTAGTACGAGTATTTGTCATCGATTGAACAGTTATTGGGGCTCCGCCACCAATAGGAACATTGCCGACATAAATTCGGGTAGATTCTCGTCTAACGATGGGCGACTCCTGATGACTCATACACACTTAACCATATTACAAAATAACTAGCCCGCAATCTTAACAAGATTTAAGGCAAATGTCTGTATGAGAATAAGAAAATTTGCTAACTATTAACACGGGTAATAGGGGATGGAGAAATATAATGACTTACTTCAATAAGATTATTTTTATCGTCCTTATTAACATAGTATAAAGTTATACCAAGCGCACAAAGAAGAATAAATATACCGATTAAGATAAATGGTGCCTTTCCTTGTTTTTTTGTTATAAAAGTGTGCGGTTGAATTTTTTTTTGTTGTGACTTAGATTGTTTGGTTAATTCATCGATATGAGGTTGATACTGATCAGCTGATAAGCCGACAATTTCTGCATAAGAACGAATATAACCTTTTACAAAAACAAGAGGGGCATGAGGCAACTGATTTTTTTCGATATCGTCAATCACAGTTTTACGAACATGAATTTTATTGGCAACATCATCCTGAGTTAATCCCATTTCTTCTCGTAAATCAGCAAGCATCACTCCTAATGAAATATTGTCCATTATCCCCTCATAAATTTAATACTAAACGCTAGTTAATTTCATTCTCACACAATTTTACAATGAATCAATTTTTTTTGCATTAAACCATTGTGTTGGTTTTTCAATTTCATGTTGAGCTGCAACTAATTGTAATTCATATTCATCTTGTTTTAAGGTTTCAAGCATAACCGCATACACCGCCGAAGTAGTATGTTCTAGGGCTTCAACCAATGATTTTCCAAGTAAAATATTAGCTAAAAATAATCCACTTGTCATATCACCAACACCAACAGGTTGTCTTACGCCAAAATCAACTAATGGGCGATCAATATGCCATGCATCATCTTTAGTCACAAGTAACATTTCAAAGCGATCAATTTTATATCCAGCTCGGCTTAAATGTTTAACTAAAATCGCTTTAGGTCCTTTTTTACATAATTCTCGACAAGCTAGAATAGCTTCTTCAACATTATTGACACGTTGTTTACCATTTAGCTCTTCAAGCTCCAAAATATTTGGTGCCATCATATCTGCCATAGGCAGCGCAGTATTGCATAAAAACTCTGATACACCTGGGGCAACAAAGCAACCTTTTTCAGGATGCCCCATTACAGGATCGCAAAAATAAATAGCATTAGGATTAACCGATTTTACTTTTTTAACAATCTCAATAATAGCATTGCCTTGCTCAGGAGATCCCATATAGCCACTTAATACCGCATCACAACGTTTTAGTTCATCAATTTCATGAATTCCATCAGCAATCTCAGTTAAATGAGATGCTGACATTACCGTTCCAGTCCATTGGCGATATTGAGTATGATTAGAAAATTGTACAGTATTTAAAGGCCAAACATTTACCCCTAATCGACGCATAGGAAATTCAGCAGCACTATTCCCTGCATGACCAAATACAACATGAGACTGAATCGATAAAATATTTTTCATGAAATTAGCTCCAAATTAATAAGCAATAATATTTTTTACCACGACGAAGCAAAGTATAACGATTAAAAAGCTTATCACTATCCGAAAAACGGTAATCCGTTGTTGTATTGCGTTCACCATTAATTGAAATGGCATTAGATTCAATCATCGTTCTTGCTTGACCTCTTGACGGTGCAAACTGCGCATTAACGATTGCTTGCTGTAAATCAACTTCACTTTCAACAACTAACGTTGGCATACCATCTTGGGCTAACTGCTCAAAATCAGCTTCAGACAAATCCGTCAACTTACCAGAAAATAAGCTTTCTGTAATACGTTTTGCAGCAATGAGTCCATCCTCACCATGAACTAGACGAGTAACTTGTTCCGCAAGTACATATTGAGCTCTTGGTGCAACACCACTATTTTTATCTTCTTCTTCCAAAGCGTCAATTTCATTTAACGGCATAAATGTAAAGAATTTTAAGAATCGGTAAACATCCGCATCTGCAGTATTAATCCAGAATTGATAAAATTTATACGGACTTGTCTTTTTAGGATCCAGCCATACTGCACCACTTTCAGTTTTACCAAATTTAGTCCCATCTGATTTAGTAATTAACGGCACAGTCAAACCATAAACCTGTTTTTGATGTAAGCGGCGAGTCAAATCTATACCAGCGGTAATATTTCCCCACTGATCAGATCCACCTATTTGTAAAACAACGTCATGCGATTTATTCAAACAAGCAAAATCATATGACTGTAATAAACTATAAGAAAACTCAGTAAATGAGATCCCTACCTCATCACGATCAATACGTTGCTTAACTGATTCTTTATTAATCATAGCATTAACCGAGAAATACTTACCAACATCACGTAAAAATGTCAGCACATTCATACCACTAAACCAATCGTAGTTATTGGCCACAATTGCCGCATTTTCACCACAATTAAAATCTAAAAATGGTGAAACTTGTTGTTTAATTTTTTCACTCCACTCAACAACTGTCTCTTCAGTATTGAGTTTTCGCTCAACGGCTTTAAAACTTGGATCACCAATTAATCCTGTTGCTCCACCGACTAAAGCTACAGGTTTATGTCCAGCTAATTGAAAGCGCTTTAAACAAAGCAACGGTACCAAATGTCCAAGATGCAAGCTATCGGCTGTTGGATCAAAACCACAATAAAGCGCAATAGGATTTTTTTCAATTTGTTCTACTAGTGCTTTTTCATCGGTAAGCTGCGCAATCAGTCCACGCTCTTGCAGTTGTTTGATCACATTTTTTGTCATATATTCTACCTATTAAGTTTTATTACGTTTATATTCTACTTTAATGAAATTTATACTGTTTTATTATGATAACGTTTATACGCTTGTTTAAAATGATCTTCCACTATTTCATTAGGTTTTTTATCACATAAGCTAAACACGACAATCGCAATTGAAGCAAATAAAAACCCAGGAATGAGAGAGTATAGATTAAACCAATTAAAATTAATCCAAAGCAATACGGTTACAGCACCAATTATCATACCTGCTAATGCGCCATTACGTGTCATACGTGACCAAAATACCGAAAAAACAATAATTGGACCAAACGCTGCACCAAATCCAGCCCAAGCATGGCTAACTAAATCAAGTACGCTATTATTTGGATTAATGGCTAATAAAATCGCAATAACTGAAACTAATAACACCATTATACGCCCAACCCAAACAAGTTCTTTTTGTTTTGCTTTTGGTCTAAAAAAGGCACGGTAGAAATCTTCCGTTATAGCGCTTGAACAGACTAATAGTTGGCAACTTAATGTGCTCATTACCGCAGCTAATATAGCTGCAAGCAATACACCAGCAATCCAAGGATTAAATAATAACTTTGAAAGCTCAATAAAAATGCGTTCATGTTTGCCGTTATTAACCAAATAGACAAATTCTGGATGATTGGAGAAAAAAGCAATACCAAAAAAGCCAACCGTAATGGCTCCAGCTAAGCATAAAATCATCCAAGTCATACTAATTCGACGTGCATTTTTCATCACTTCATGAGAATCAGCAGCCATAAATCTGGCTAAAATATGTGGTTGACCAAAATAACCTAGTCCCCAACCTAACAATGAAATAATGGCGATAAAATCCATGTGAGCAAATAAATTGGTGTAATTAGAATTAAGCGATTGAATATATGCCATTGCATCAGAAAAGCCCCCAGCATTCACCATAACCATAATAGGGGTTAAAATAAGTGCAAACATCATTAAACTTGCTTGAATAGTATCAGTCCAGCTTACAGCTAAAAAGCCACCAATAAAAGTATAAGCAATTGTTGCACCAGCGCCTGCAAGCATTGCCCAACCATAACTTATACCAAATGTACTTTCGAATAATTTTGCGCCAGCAACCACACCGGATGCACAATAAATAGTAAAAAAGATAAGAATAATCACCGCAGAAATAATGCGAAGTAAAGAACTTTTATCATCAAATCGACGAGCAAAATAATCGGGTAATGTTAAAGAATTATGGTTGATTTCGGTAAAAACACGCAACCTTCCAGCAATCAGTAACCAATTGAGATACGCGCCAATTATCAAACCAATGGCAATCCAACTTTGTGATATACCAAACAAGAAAACCGCGCCAGGTAGCCCCATTAATAACCAACCACTCATGTCTGAAGCACCCGCTGAAAGTGCTGTGACAACACTACCAATACGGCGTCCACCTAGAATATAATCACCAAAGTTTTGCGTTGCACGAAACGCAAAAAAACCAATCGCAATCATCCCTAAAATGTACACAGCAAAGGTGACAATCATTGGTAACGACATTTTTATAACAAACCTTGTATTATGAAATTAAAAATAGTGGGCTAGCTTATCACAAAAAGCCCATGCTAAAAAGCAGACGATTTATGTATTTGAGTGAATACAAATTAGATAAGATTGTTATTTGGTAAAATTACAATCTACATATATCATTGATAGCCAAAACTAAAACGTCTATAAAAACTAAATTTAACTTACAGATAAACTGCAAATACAGTATATAATATCAAACAAACTATTTGGGGATATTAATTATTTTGTGAAACAATCAACTCGAATTCAAATTTTAGACAGGCTAAAAGATCATATTAAAGATCCAACCACCGAGCTTATATACCAAACGCCATTTGAATTACTTATTGCTGTTGTTCTATCGGCTCAAGCAACCGATGTAAGTGTCAACAAAGCAACAAAACCGCTTTTTGCTGTAGCCAATACAGCACAGCAAATTTTAGCACTTGGCGTTGATCAATTAAAAAGTTATATTCGTACCATTGGGCTTTACAATAGTAAAGCTGAAAACATTATAAAAACATGCCAAATTTTAGTTGATAAATATCAAGGCGAAGTACCAGAAAATTTTGATTCACTTATTGAGTTACCGGGTGTGGGTCGTAAAACAGCCAATGTTGTGTTAAATACGGCGTTCGGGTGGCCGACCATTGCTGTTGATACGCATATATTTAGAGTAAGTAACCGTACAGGTTTTGCACCAGGTAAAACTGTCGAAGCAGTTGAAGAAAAATTGCTGAAGGTCGTACCGAAAGAATATAAAATAAATTGCCACCATTGGCTAATATTACACGGTCGTTATACCTGCATTGCCAGAAAGCCTAGATGCGGTTCTTGTGTTATAGAAGATTTGTGTGAATTTAAAGAAAAAGTTTACCCAGAGTGAAAATTAATGCCAAATAAATTTAATTTAGACCAAGATGACATAAACTTGTTTCAAAATAGTATTGGTAACACCAAAAAGCTAAAACAAGATACTGTTATTCATAAACCGGTGAAACGATCCAAAAAAATAATGGAAACACAAAAACTACAGCATGAAAAAATGCATGCTGAGTTTTATTTTTCCGATAATTATCAACCTCTATTGCAACAAGATCCTATCAGCTATAGTCGAGAAAATGCCGATCCCTATGAAGTAAAAAAATTACGCCGTGGATTTTATGAGCCAGAGTTTTTTTTAGATTTACATGGACTCACTCAGCAAGAAGCTAAAAAAGAGATTGCAGCGCTTATCGCCGCATGTTTACGTGAAAGAGCCCATTGCGCATGTATCATGTATGGACATGGAAAGAATATCTTAAAAAAACAAACGCCAATGTGGCTTGCACAACACCCTCGCATTATGTGTTTTCACCAAGCACCCAAAGAGTTTGGCGGCAGCGCAGCATTACTCATTTTATTTGACATCAACAATGAATTAGCAAATAACTAGTACTTGAAAATAAAATAGTTATGAATCACCCAAAAATAAAAAAGCCAGCTTAGCGATGCTAGTCTGGCAAACATTGGAAGCAATGTGAGCAATGTCATACTTTTTCAGAAGCTGTTTAGTGCTCTAACAAAGTACATTATAATGATAATGATTCTCATTACTAAAAGCAAGTATTTTTTGGCCTTTCCTAAATTAGACGAAAATAAATACCTGACTCACTTATTTCATAAAACTGTTTTTATATTCAACTCTTTAAAAAATAACAAAAATAAGCAGAAGATTGCCTTTCTGCTTTTATAAAACGATTTTATACAATAGCTAAATTCAGATAAAAAGGCTGTAATAATGACTATTTTTGATAAATAAACTCTACGCCCTCTTCATCACTTTCATCCCAATCATCAAAATCATCGTCATCATCAAAAGCTTCATCCATTGCTTGTTGATGATAATCATCCCACATAAATTCAACTTTTTCGGGTGATGATTCTTCTTGTTCGGTTTCGCGTGGATGGGCATTGATATATTCCATTAATTCCCAGCATAACGCTTTTACGCCTTCTTGATTAATGGCAGAAATAACATAATATTTATCCTGCCAGTCAAGCGCCTTAGCAATTTCAGCCGCACGTTTAGCACTCTCCTCAGCGCCTAATACATCCATTTTATTAAATACTAACCAGCGCGGTTTATTCGCTAATTTTTCGCTGTATTGCTGAACTTCTTGAATAATTACTTTAGCATTTTCTATCGGATCTGATTCATCTACTGGTGCCATATCAATTAAATGAACTAAAACACGACAACGCTCAAGGTGTTTTAAAAAACGAATGCCCAATCCTGCACCAACTGATGCACCCTCTATTAAACCGGGAATATCAGCAACAACAAAACTTTGCTCATTATCCATTCGAACAACACCCAAACTAGGTACTAAAGTCGTAAATGGATAATCGGCAACTTTCGGTTTAGCAGCCGAAACTGCGCGAATAAATGTTGACTTACCAGCATTAGGTAAACCTAACATGCCAACATCAGCAAGCAATAATAGTTCTAATAATACATCACGTTTTTCACCTGGGGTACCATCGGTTTTTTGCCTTGGTGCACGATTCACTGAAGATTTAAAACGCGCATTACCCAAACCGTGAAAGCCACCTTTGGCAACTAACACTTTTTGTTGATGATGCGTTAAATCACCAATAACTTCACCTGTATATTTATCCGTGATACGTGTTCCCACAGGCACTTTAACAGTAATATCTCGACCGCGTTTTCCCGTACAATCAGAACCTTGTCCATTTTGACCTCTTTCTGCGCGATAATTTTTTTCAAACTGGAAATCAACAAGTGTATTTAAATTCTCATCAGCAATAAAAAAGACATCACCACCATCACCACCGTCGCCACCATCAGGGCCACCTTTGGGTATATACTTTTCTCTGCGAAAACCGACACAACCGTTTCCACCATCTCCTGCTTCAACTCGAATTGATGCTTCATCAACAAATTTCATTATTCTTCCCCTTTATTGCGGTTAATTAGCCAGCCTTTTCTTGGATGCCAAAGATAATGCCCAATGGTCGCAAACATTGCGCCCGCAACAACAGACACGGCGCCAATATAACCTAAAATATTTAAATACTGCATAGCAAACTTTTCAGGCCAAATTAATGCAAACAAATCTGAAAAGATCAGTGCAAATAATGGTGTTAAGGTTGTTATAGCACTCACTTGTGCGGCTTGCCACCGTTCCATTGCTATCACTAACGCACCGTAAGCAATAATGGTATTCAAACCACAAAATATGATAGCGAACAGTTGCGTTACATCAGCATTGGCCATTTTACTTGGTGAGGTAAAAGGCAACAAAAATACCGTGCAAATAAGATAGATTAACCAAAGTAATTGTTCTGCACGCAATTTTCGTAATAGCACTTTTTGAGCAAGTGCATAACAAGCCCACGATACCGAAGCCAATAAACCAAGCCAAACACCAATACCATACGCAGACATATTAGAAAAAAGATCGACAATATTTTTATTAAAAAATAGTACAAGCCCAGTGAGTAAAACTAAAATACCAATAATCTGAGTCGGTCTTAGTCGCTCTTTAAAAATAAAAGCACTTGAAATCATAAATATCACAATGCCAGTTTGCCCAACCACCTGCGCTGTTGTGGCAGAAAGATACTGAACAGCACTTGCAAATAATGCAAAATTACCCAACAATCCAAATCCAGCAATCATCAATAAAATAAAACGACGACGTTTTTTAAACATCATTAAATTAGGGAATTGCTTTTTGTAAGCCAGCCAGATAGTAATACCAAGCGCTGAAATAGCCAATCGTGACCAAGCTAATGTTAATGGATCAACAACGACTAGTGCATATTTCATTGCAATTGGCACAATGCCCCACATCACTGCAGTTAACATGGCAAGTGCAAAACCTAATTTAACATTTTGCTGTTTTATCATATCGCCATCAATTTATATGAATTTCAAGAAATGAAAAAAGCCCCACAATAACTGTGAGGCTTCTATAACTTTTGAACCGCTTTTAAATTAGCTATTAGCAACTACACTAACATAACGACGGTTTTTAGGTCCTTTAACTTCAAACTTTACTTGTCCATCAATTAAGGCAAATAGAGTATGGTCACGACCACAACCTACATTAGTACCTGGGTGGAATTGAGTTCCACGTTGACGAACTAAAATATTACCAGCAAGAACTTCTTGACTACCATAACGTTTAACACCTAAACGTTTACTTTGGGAATCACGACCATTACGTGATGAACCACCAGCCTTCTTATGTGCCATTGTTCGATACTCCTATTAAGCGATTGCAGTGATCTTCACATCAGTGAACCACTGACGGTGACCTTGTTGTTTACGATAGTGTTTACGACGGCGGAATTTAACAATTTTCACTTTGTCACCACGACCGTGCTCAACAATTTCTGCTTTAATTGTTGCACCTTCAACAAACGGAGCACCAACTTTGATGTCTTCACCATTTGCTACCATTAAAACTTTATCGAAAACAACTTCTGCACCTGTTTCGACTTCAATTTTTTCCAAGCGAACGACTTGTCCTTCGCTAACTCGGTGTTGTTTACCACCACTTTGGAAAACTGCGTACATACTTAACTCCGCAATAAAAAGCAGACGATTACTTGATTAAACATATATGTCTGCGCGATTAATCTTATAGGGCGTGAATTTTACGCAAAATTTATCCTTGTTGCAAGCGCTGTTTACCAAAAGATCGCAAAAAGTGACAAAAAAAATCAGAGGTATACTCTTTTCAGGCTACAATAATCATAAATTGCTATTTATCTAAAATAAAATTATAAAATAATGTTGAGTTTTTTATGTCGAAAAGAAAAATTGGCTACAGTGCATCAATTATTAATCGTTTAACACTATTAATGTTTTTTTTAGGTACTATTGCTTTAATCGCCTTATCGTTTTCAATTCAGGTAGCTAATGATGCAAAAGGTGGGGCATATATGGTTAATCAATTAGGTTTACTAAGAATGAAAAACTACCAACTGCTTACCATGATTCCTCTCAACAAAAAAGAGTATGACCACTTGAACATTTTTATGGATATATCTTCATCCAAGCAGCATCTCATGCTCTTAAAACGCTACGGCTTAATGAATGAATTTAATCGGTTAGAAACTGATTGGCAAACTCGACTTACAACTAAAATAAAGCAAGCACAAAAAATGGATGATATAAAAAGTGACATTGAAAATTATGTTATTCGTATTAATGATTTAGTACATAAAATTGATCAAAATACCGAGAAAAAGATTCAACATATTTCTCAAATACAACAATTATTTATTGTTATCATTGCTCTATTTCTTATCGCTCAGATCTACTATTTACGTTACTGTCTTCTTGCTCCATGGAAAAAACTAATTGATATGGCCGAAGCTATTTCGAATCACAATTTTAAAGCGCGTTTTGATATTAGAGCCAAAAAGAATGAATTTGATCTATTAGGGCAGGCCTTCAATAAAATGTTAACTCAGATCGAGTCACAATATCTATTGCTAGAACAACAAGTTGCTGAAAAAACTGCTAAATTACAACAAACCAATAAGATCGTTTCCTTTCAATATCAAGCAACCAAGCAACTACATACTTCAGAACCATTATGTGAACGTTTTTTAAAAATATTACGCAAGCTAGAGGAATTAGTCCCACTAACCCAATTTCAACTTCGCTTTTATGAATCAGAAGATCCTAAGCATTATCAACAAATCAGTTATGATAATGAGCAAAAATTACCCTATTGCCAAAATCCCACTTGCAGAGCATGTTTGATCTCATCAAAACCTGATCAAAAAAATGGTTTTCAACGTCATTGGTATCTTCAAGAGAACGACGAAAAATATGGGATATTATTCGCTTTACAGTCAGAAGAGGTCATATTAACCGATGAGCAAGAAAACTTAATTATGGGATTGATTGAGCAAATGACCACTGCAATGAAGCTAGAAAGAAAAATAGAACAACAAAAGCAATATTTATTAATGAAAGAACGCTCAGCAATGGCCAGAGAGCTACATGACTCCATCGCTCAATCGCTATCTTGTTTAAAAATACACCTTAGCTGCTTACAAATGCAGTCAGATTTAACATCTCAAAACAGTATTGATTTATTAGCAACTATGCGCAAAGAGATCAATATCACCTATTCTCAGTTAAGAGAGCTAATTACCTCTTTTCACTTACGCCTTAATCAAACTGGCTTTTATGCAAGCTTAGTAGAATTAATTGAAGAATTTAATCAAAAATTACAACTCAACATTCAGTTTGAATACCATTTACCATTAAATATTATCAATAGTAAATATGCATTTCATTTATTACAGATTATTCGAGAAGGACTTAATAATATATACAAGCATGCTAAAGCCACACATGTCATTGTAAGTTTAAAAATTGATGACAATCAAATTATCTCTATTTGCATAAAAGACAATGGCATTGGCTTACAAAATGATATTAAACAAGAAAATCATTATGGTTTGATCATTATGCGTGATAGAGTTGAAACACTAAATGGTAATTTAACAATAGATAGCCTCCCCAACAAAGGGACACAAATTATGGTAACATTTAAAGCCAATAAAACCATTCCATTTAAGGCAATAAAAGAGTAAAAAATGGAACAAATAAATAGCTCAATACTTCTTATTGATGATCACCCAATGTTAAGAAATGGCGTAAAACAGTTAATCAATACTGTCAACCATTTTGAAATTGTTGGTGAGACTGGCTCTGGAATAGATGGCGTTAAACTAGCAGAAGAGCTTGATCCCGATATTATTCTGCTTGATATCAATATGCAAGATGTTAATGGACTAGAAATATTACGCTATTTACGAAAAAGAAACATCTCTAGCCGTATAATTATATTTACGGTATCAGATGCGAAAGAAGATATTATCACCGCACTAAAAACTGGTGCTGATGGCTATTTATTAAAGGATATGGAGCCCGAAGACTTTTTAACATCACTAAAGGATATTTCGGTTGGCAAGCTCATTATGGATAATGCTATTTCACATATTATCCTCAATTACATGCGTCATAACAAAGAGCCAACCACAAAGCAAATACATGATGTCAGCTTATTAACACCAAGAGAAAATGAAATCTTTAATTTATTAGTCCAAGGATTATCGAACAAACTGATCGCCAAAGAGCTTGGTATCGTAGAAAGCACAGTCAAAGTACATATCAAAAGTATATTCAAAAAACTTAATTTTAAATCCCGAATGGAAATGACCGTATGGTATCTACAAAGTAAGGAATAATCTTATCCACTGAAAAATAAAAATAGATAAATCTTTATGCGTTACCTTTAATAGGGCAAAACGATGTATAACACCAAATCTTCTTGTTCGGCGATTTGGTAAATAACATTATTTATTCAACAAAATAGCAAGCATCACAAAAAATGAAACAGGGCATTGAAAACTAGAAAGGTACGATAACTTATAATAGAATTGCACAAACAAATAGTCGCTATTTATAGCCATAAAACACACAAAATCTGAAATAGGAATGTTTGAAATGCCAATATTGATTAATGCTTATTCTACAGTCACTCATCCACCAGCCATTGATTTCCCTTGTGAACGTTTATATCATCGCGGATTAGATGATTCTGAATTGATGAAACACCTTGATGGTTTTATCGGTTATGTCATGCAAGCGGGAGATGGGCAGATGAATTCACATCGTTATGCTTTGTATCGCCATATCCAACGAGTTAAACATCAATTTGCCTTTGAGATTGAAGAAGATAATTTCAGTGAGTTTACCACTTGGGGCTGGCAGGCAAATGCCATTATATTAATGCCGGATGGAACTATTCGTAATCCTGATGGAGAAGTATTGCAATATCCTGATGGTGATATTGATTTAGATGCAGTTATCCCTTACCCACCAGAAGCATTAAAGCGCAAAACAAAAACTGAGCAGTATTTAGCCAAATTAGGATTGCATACGCCGACACATTTACCACCGGTTATTGCTGAATCCGAAGTAATACTTAGAACACCTGAAGAAGTAGCTAAACGTGCTTTAGCGATAATGTTAACAGGCATTCAAGCCGAAAGCTTTCGAGAAAATGATCCGATTAATCCGATGGAATTTAAAGAGCGTTGCCCAACGGGGTTTGCGGCTTTATCAAATAATGAACGTGACTTTATTTATAGCGGGCAGCCAACAGAGCAAGATGTGATCGATATGTCTTGGAAATACGAAGCACTATTACCTTTACAATGGGCGATCAATTGGCAATCTGAGCTCCCTTTTGCTGATACTATCTGTAATGTTTCATCGTTAGTTGACGAAGGAATGCAACATAGTGAGCAAGACATTTCTACAGTGACCTTAAGACCTGTTAGTGAATTGTTAGATGCCTTAGATTTACACTACCGCTTACATTGGATAACCACAGATTTTCGAATGAAAGATAAGCACCCCCCCGCATCGATTATAAGTGATGTTATTCAAGAGCGCCATTATGCATTAAATTGGTTAACTTGCTTTGAAAATGCGGATTGGGATGATGTCGATACACCGACCTGATATTAGGCATTTGCATAAAGTTGACATCGTATTTGTATTAAATTAATAAATACGATGTCAATATTTTACATATTAACTATTGCAAAACCATTAAATCGCATAAAACGGTTTCGAGTAAAATGCGTAATGAGTTTTGAGCGGTTTCTTTAAATCATGAAGTGTAAAAACTCGACGTTTTTCGAAACATGATAAAAAACAAGAAAAAATAGCATTTAAAAAAATCGCATAGATGATAAAACAACCACACTTTAAATAAACAAATACATTAATTTTTCAGTTTTTTAATACTTTCTAAAGGAATTTAGGTCGATATGGTGGTGCTCGTTGTTAGTCGCATTGTTTTAGTAATTAATCATTATTTCCTTTTATTTGATGGATCAAGTGGTTGTTTTGCATTACCAGTTTTATCATATGATGGTAGGAACGGATTATGTTAGATATTCCACTAGGCTAACTGGCGCACCATCACCGCAACCTCATCTATGCCGCTATATGCGGTGCTCTCTAACGTCAGTGATGCGCAAGCCGTTAAAAACTACTATATTGCCGATGGCTCGCAAACGCCTTATGGCCTTTATACCGGCACCCCTTACGAACACTGGTTTTCAGTGATGCCCATGCTAGTTAGACTTGATGAGCACAGCCCTTTTTTAGATTGGGTAAACAACACCGAATACAAAGACTGGGGTTGGCTGGCACGCTCTCATTTACCCTTCGAGGCCATCTGTGCCCATTTACGTAGCTTAACCCAAGCCATAATGCCAGATGGCGAAGCAGTGTTTTTTCGCTACTGGTATGGCGAATACCTGTCAATTATGCTTGATTACTTTGCCGATAGCTGGCAAGACGTGCTGCCTGCCTTTGCCTTTTATTGGATTAATCACCAATCTCATGTGGTGCAGGTGCCGCAAAAGCTATTAGAACAATTATCTGCAACCAAACCAGAGCTTCTAGTTAACCATATTTTACAATTATTACAAGAAAATTATTTGGATATTTACACCGCCTTTCCTCGTCAAGTATTAGAAACAAAAATAATTCATCTTTTATCGTTACCATCAAAAAAACAAAACGTATTTGATTTTATATTGCAGCAGTTGGTTCAAGAAAAAAAGGAAACTTAACATGGACAATAATAAAAATAAATTTTTCAGTGAGGTTAACAATGCACTCCCGCCATTATACGTAGGCGCGGAAGGAATACCAAATGCACAGGACCAATTTGCCCGCTTATCAATTATTGATTTTCTTGCTGCAAAAGATGAAGACCCTCAATTTTATATTAAAAGAGCCAATATTTTATTAACTGAATTAAAAAATTGTTTATCTACATTTTCAAAGGAAACACAAGACGAATATAAAGCAAGGATGAATCGATGGGGCGCATCGAATGTTATTCCTTATATTGATATTAAAGAAAAATTATTGAGCAATAAACGCTCAACACAAGTTGTTAATATCAATAAGCCCTATTGTGCCAAATGTGCGAATAAAGGAAAAGTCAAAATCAGTTATAATATGGAGGGACTTAACAACGAAAAAGTCATTTTAAGTCAAGTTAAAATTCAATTAATCCCTTATCAAACCAAATATTTTGCTCCCTCTGCTACCATGGTCAATGTACCGCCGGCTAAAATAGAAGAGAATATCCGCCTTTCTGAAGCTGAAAAACAAGAGTATATCATTACACTTGATGAAAACGGTGAAGCAGAGCTGGACTGGTCAGACGAAAAATTTGCTAAATATTCAGAATATCATATCGTGGTGTTGCCCGTCGAAAAAGGCGATGTCAACAATTGGTTACAAGCCTATCAAATGATTATCGATGAGTTGCATCAAAATTTACAAGAAAACTGGAACAATGAAATATTGCCAGAATGGGAATCCTATTCTAAATTAAAGATTGCAGAACAATATAAGTTATTATCTCAATGGTGGAATGTCGGGCTGGTAACGGGGGTTGATGAAGAATTAGAAAAATATAAAAAAGCGTTAGGAAAACTTAAAGAATGGGATTTTCGTGGCTGGCTTGATGAGTCATTAAAAGACCGAGTGATAAGTGATGAATCCACTCTAACCCTATTACAAGACGAAGTTCGGTTTTATATTGCCGCTTATTATGCTCAAAGCTGGATGGCGATGCTGCCTCCTGATTATAAAATGGTATTTTCTGGTAAAGTGTATTCAGCCATGATGATGTCGATAATTGAATGGGTTGCCGAATTCATTGTTGAAGCATTGATTTCTAAAGGTCTTATTGCAGCATTAAGCAAATCAGTTAGCGCTATAAATGGTGGTAGCCGATTTATTAGCTCAATGACCAAAATGAGCGATAGCTTAAAGCAAGGTATGAAAGCAATCAAACCCAATATGGCTATCTTGGGGGGAATGGTATTAATGCAGTTAAGCATATCAAATCAGCAAGTCAACATATTCAATTATCCTCACGTTTGAAGTTATGGATACAAATAGTTGAGAAAAAATTGCCAATATAAAATCAAAATTGCCTCAGCTTGCTAATAAAAAAGGAACTACTCGCAATGCGCCTGTCAGTGCCGACCTGATATCGATGGTAACGGGGGAAAGAGCAACTCACCATTCATGATGGTGAATTTAAAGTGTAACTATCCCCTAAAATAGTACAGCAAAAAAGTAGAAAATTCTCTATGATAAAAGTAAAGGAGATTTAATTATGAAAAAAATGACTGAACATCAAATCGTCGCTATTTTAAAAGAAGCTGAAGCGGGTATTCCCGTTAAAGAACTGTGCCGTAAATATGGCATGGGTAATTCAACTTTCTATAAATGGCGGGAAAAATACGGCGGAATGGAAACTTCGGATATCAAACGCTTAAAGGAGCTGGAGGCCGAAAACCGCAAGCTTAAGCAGATGTTTGCCGAACTGAGCTTAAAATCCCAGCTTCAGGAAGAAATTATAAAAAAGCTTTAGTGCCCACAAAGGCACGTAA
>NZ_JBXSQI010000010.1:0-94177 GCF_057063565.1 Gilliamella sp. X-57
AAACTCGGCCGGTATTTCTCATTATTTGTAGTAGCTTTTCCCACCGTTTATCTGTTAGCATTGTTCTTGGCATGATGAATCGAGTTATGGTTGTTTTTTGCAGAATTATTATAACTCACATCATGCCGTCTAAAAAATAATCACGAAAGATCAACACGCCCTAATAAATAAAAATTAATTGTATTAAAACTTATTTAAATAATTTGAAAAGAAGTTTAAAAATGTCTGTTTTTTATTCTAATTTGCTATGTAGATTATTATTTTCTTGTATTGTGTTGTCTTTTTGTTGTCAGATTTCTGCAAATGAAATTAATGATTGTCAAGAAGATGTCCAAAATTATAGAGATCTTTTTACTCATTGGCCTATTAACCAACATAAAGAATCATTAGATAAGACGTTTTGGTTAACCATTGAACAGGCGAGTAATTTATCAGATGATGTAGTATGGATAGATGTTAGATCGAACTTATTTAACTCACATAATCAATTAGGTATTTTAACTATCCCGCTTAATCATTTAGAAAAAAAGGATTTTCTTTATGATAAAACAGTAGTATTAGTTGGAACAGGTTTTGAACAACAAACGATTAATCGAACAATCAATACTCTAAGGCAAAAAGGTTATAAGCATCTTTTTGCTTTATTAGGGGGGATTAGGACGTGGTCAAAGCTAAAAAAACAAAATTTACAGTTATCAAATATAATAACCCCTGAAGAATTTCTATTAGGCAGCAAAACTATTAACTGGCAGATCATTACAATTGGTTTAATGCCACAAGATATTGATACATTACCTGAAAAACCTATTAGAAATTTTAATTTATCAGAAGAATCTCATCTAGCTATAAAACATTTTTTAAAAAATAAAATTATTAACAATGATACCTTTATACAATATGTATTAATACCCCCTAATGAGCATATCACCCAATTATTAAAACGCACATTAACGATTCCTGAGTCAAGCGAAGTTGTTTGGTTAGAAGGCGGTTTAGCTAGTTATCAACACTATGTGAAGCAACAGGCAAACTTGGTTAATAACGCAGGCAAGAGTTTGTCTAAGCCTTGCAGGATAACGATATAATTTAATAAGAATTTTTAACTCTAATGGAGCAAAAAATGAAAGTTTATAAACGATGGAAAAGTCTATCTTTAAAATTAAATATAAGGCCCTCAAAAAGACGATCGATAAAACAAAAAAATAAATATGTAATCCTTTTCTTTGCTTTGTCTGTATTCGTTTATCATTCTAGTTATGCTGCTACAAATACTGGATTATATGGTGACGATAGATATGCAGGTCCTTTCCCAATAGGATTTAGCTTTAACTATTATGGTAGCAATTTTGATCAATTTTATGTCACAACTAATGGTTTGATTCAATTTACTAACCCAACTACCTCCTACATTAATACTTGTCTTCGTTCTTATAATAATACACTGTATGTGTTTTGGGATGATTTAAGAACCGATGTTTCAGGTCAGCCAACAGGGACTATTCAGTATGAAACTCAGGGAGAGGCACCTAATAGGAGGTTAATTGTTCAATGGACTAACCAGTATTACTTTGGTACTAATCTTCCAATGGGAACATTTCAGGCTATTCTTTATGAAAACTCTAATCAAATTAAGTATCAATATCGTTATTTGATAGGCGAACGTAGCAAAGGTAGCAGTGCTACAATCGGTATCCAAGGCGCATCAAATTATGCACAAATAGGTTGTAATACTGCAGATGTTGTTAAATCAGAACAAGCCATTTTATTTACACCAAATAGTGATTTTAGTAAGTATATTGTTGATCAAAATGCACCTTATAATTTTTTTGACATATCAGAATTAACGTTAGATGCACCAATACCAGTTAACCGTTATAGCCATCAAGCGCCGAGTTGGTCATGGCAAAAAATTAGTACACTCAATAGTTATGAAATTGATATTCAAGATCCATCTGGTAATACAGTTTATAGCGAAGTAGTCGGTGATATAGGGCAATTTACATTTGTTAATGGTTTGCAAAATGGTCAATCTTATCGAGCTCTTATCAGAGGAAGTATTAATAATGGTAGAACATGGGAAATGTGGTCTCCTCTTTCAACTTTAGTGACTATCGACACGATTAAACCAGTGGTTAAGCTCAAACAATTTAATCGTATTAATAGTGATACAGTGAAAGTAATTTTTACAACTTATGATAATTTAAGTGGTGTTAAATCGGGACATTTACAAATAGCAACTAACCCAAGTTTTGATACACCGCTCATTGATCAAGATATCCAAATTGATGCAAATAGCTACCAAATTCCGAATTTACCAGTTAAAGATAATGAAATATTATATGCACGTTTAAATGTAACTGATAAAGCTGGTAATGAATCAGGTTATACAGAGCCTTTAGCTATTGGTATTACAGCGCCAATATTAATTCAACCAGTCTCTAATTCAACGGTTAAAATATCAAATTTAGAGGTTCAAGGTAAAGCTGATGAAATTGGAAAAGTACAGCTATATTTGAATGGGATAATGGTTAATGATCCTGTTAAAGTTGATCAAAATGGTTATTTTTATAAAGTTGTTGATCTTAAGGAAGAGGGGAATTATCAATTAACGGCGGTACTTAATAGTGATTTTGGTATAAGTGAACACAGTAAACCTGTTTCAGTTAGTTTTAAACTACCGACACCAAAGGCAACAATTATAACACCAGCAGATAATCAAGCGATTTTTGCTCCTATGGATATCCAGATATCTGCAACAGATGAATTAGGAATTGATAAAGTCGAAGTTTACCTTGATGACCAATTATTTTCAACTTTGACCAAATCTCCTTATCAAGTTCATTGGCCATTAACACAACAAAATAATGGTAAACATAAATTAACCGTTAAAGCGATTAATTCGAGTGGTAAAGTTGCTACAATTGAACGTGAGGTAATGGTTAAAATGGAACCTCCTGCCCCACCACCGACAGCTTATACAGGGAAAGTTACCAATATCAATCCAAAAGTTAGCTATGGACTACAACCTATTACAATTACAGGGCAGGCGATTTATCGGAAGGATAATACTGTTGTTGCTAATGCACCAGTTAAGTTGGTATTAAAAATTAATGGCTTTGAGCGGAAGATTGCCATTGCAACTGATGATAAAGGAAATTTCTCTTATACTTTTATGCCTCAAGAAAATGATGCAGGTATATACCAAGTAGCCATTGTTCATCCAGATGAACTAACTATAACTTCACAAGCTAGTTTTGAAATTAATCGTATCGCCTTTAATTACCAAAATTATCATCTAAAAGCGGTACGTAACATTGTAATGCCTATAAATATGGTAGCTAAAGCGAATATTACTGCTAAAAATTTACGTTGGGTATTAACTGCAGATAATCAGCCGGATGGTATTTTGCCAAAAGGGATACAAATAAAATCTGAACCAATTGATATAAATAATGGTGAAACTGAATTAACCATGATTAATTTCATTGCTGATGATACAGCAACCGAAACGGGAAGTATTTATCTTGTCGCTTTAGCTGATGAATCAAATGATTTAATACGAGGTAAATTGAAAATTGATTATCAGTTAGGACAAGCAATGCCAACCCTTTATGCTATTCCAAATTATATTCAAACGGGTCTACAGCAGGGAACAATGGTAAGTGCCAATATTCATTTAGGCAATAAAGGATTGGCTAAAGCAGAAAATGTTCAAATTGAACTTCTTGATGAAAGTGGTAATCCAGCGCCAAACTGGATATTTATTGCTACTGATAAAACAATTGAATCAATTGCTGTTGATGAACAACTGCCTTTACAAATTATTGCTCAACCAGATAACAAGGTAAATGATGGTGTTTATCGTTTTAATCTTAAAATAGCACAGAATAACAATATATTAGGATCAATTCCCGTCAGTATTTCAGTGACGCAAAGCGGTCTGGGCATTGCACAATTTGATATCGCTGATATCTATACTGCAACATTGGATAAACAAGGTAATCCTATTGCAGGCGTAAAAGGTGCGACGATTAAATTGCAAAATGAAGCTGTGCTTACTCAACAATATAGCATTATCTCTAATGAACAGGGGATCGCCTTATTAGAAAATATCCCTACAGGAGTTTATCGCTATCGTGTGAGTGCACCAAACCATACGGATGTATCAGGTCGCATTGTTATTCGCCCTAATACTACTATTAATGAACATATTTTTTTAGAGTACCAAAACATCAATATTGAATTTGGTACAACAGAAACAGCAATTAAAGATATTTATGATATTGAGTTAAATGCAACTTTCAATACTTTAGTACCAGCACCTGTTGTTTTGATAGAACCTATGTCTATTAATTTAGCGGGTTTACAAATTGGTGAGGAAAAAGTGGGTGAGCTCACTATTACTAACTATGGTCTGATAGAGGCTAAAAATGTGGTATTAAATTTACCTAAAACTGATAATAAATTTAAGTATGAATTTTTTGGAGAAATACCTAATAGTCTCTTGCCTAAGGAAAAAAGAGTTATTGCTTATCGAGTCACAGCTCTTGATTCGAACCAAGCTCAAAGCGTTAAACCAGAAGCAACGATTGAAACAATGTTATTTAAAAGTAAAAATGCGGTTAGTAGCTGTTATTTAGCTCCTTATTTAGAGCTACATGAAAGTATATGCGCTAATGGTGATATATCTAAAGGTAATAGCGGTGGTTATTTTTATCAATATGTAGGGCAATGTTCATTAGCAGATTTTAATTGGGACTGGAGTAAAGGTATTCATTTTGGTGGTACTTTAGGCTCTCCTTTTGCCATGCCAATAGCCCCTGGTTGTGCTCCAGAAGCTAATTGTGCGAGTGCCGGTACGGCAAGCGGTGCTAGGTAATTTAAAAATGAAAATTAAAGTGTCAAATAACACAAAGGATCGCAACATGATAATTAAAAATATAAACAGGTATATAGCAATCTTTATGGTGATTACAATAATGATTGTCTCATTACCTAAAATAGCGTGTGCACAACTTTATAATGGTGATATACAAAAAATATCTGGTATAAGTGACGCCAGTGTTAAATTACCAAATACCGAATATACTGAAAGTACGATTGACCTACGGGTCAAAGTACTTGGTGGTGAAGTTAAACTTAATCGAACTTGGGTTAATGGTCGTTGGTATATAAATCCAGCTTGGGCTAATTTACGCTTTATTCTTGATCCGTTAGATAATAGTGTGAAAACCATTGATCGTGCTGGTACCATGTATCAACGTACTGGTGAGGAACAATTATACACCTACGAACACGTATCTATTAAGAAAACAGATAGTGGGTGGCATTGGTTCGATCAACAAGGAAATTGGATTAATTTTGATGATAAAGGACGCATTTTAGAATATGGTGATGCTAATAATGTAAAAGTTAGTTTTACATTAGATAAAGAAGGTCGTTGCATTGCTATTAAAGATCATTTTGATGAACAGGTATATAGTTTTGCTTATGATAATCAGGAACGTCTTATCAAAGTCAGTGATCGTGAGGGGCGAGTTGTAAGTTATGAATGGTCAGGAAATAAACTGGTAAAGGTCACAGATGTTCTTGGTTATGTATGGCATTATGGGTACGATGCAAATGGACAACTAAACCAAAAAACTGAGCCAGATGGTGGTGTAACTAAAATTGATTATACCGTATCAACTCCTGCACCGAAAACCGCTATGATAAGTGGTAAAGAAGGTGGGGTTATTTCAAAAAAAACAGTTGTTACAACAGGTTCTGATAATCGCGATACAAAATTAGCCCAAGTAGGTAAAATCACTAACAAAACCGGTGCGGTAACAATTTTTAATAGCCAATATAATCGCGTTAATAAGCAATATACTATTACTGTTAATGATCCAATAGGCAAAAAAACAGTTACCGTATTTGATGCCAAAGGTCGTGTTATTACTAAAACAGTAAATGATAGTATTACTGAATCCTATCAACGCGACAAAGCTAATCATTCTGTTAAGTATACTAATCAGCGAGGGCTAACAACAACCACGCAATATAATCAATCCGACTATCCAATAAAAATCACTTATCCTAATGGCGCCACAGAGCTTTATGAATACAATAAAGCCAATAATCCAATAAAAATCACAAATACTAAAGGCGATGTAATTAGCTTTCAGTACGATGCTTTTAATCGCCCTATTAAAGTTGTATATGCGGCAGGTAAACCCGAACAACGTATTATAAGCTTTAATTATGACAATTATGGTCAACAAATTGTCGCGACTATTAGTGGTGGTGATAAAGCGATTAATTTGCAACAAACTTATGACCGCTATGGCAATATAGCAACATATACTGATGGTAATGGCTATCAATCACAATACACTCATAATATTCAGGGACAAGTAAAAACAGTAAAAAACCCACTACAACAACTATGGCAGTTTAACTATAATTTAGCGGGTTATCTTACGGAATCTATTGATCCACTTAATCATAGTGTATCTTTATCAAATGATGAAATGGGGCGATTAATCAAAGTTGTCGATGCGTTGGGTAATAAAACTCAATATAGTTACAGTTTTAATCAGAACGGCTATGAAACAAAAGTTGTTGATGCACTCAATCAAACCACCACTTACCAGTATGATAACTTATATCGCCTAATCAAAACCATTAGTCCAACGGGATTAGTCACTCAACAAGCGTATAACACCGATGATAAACTCATACAGAAAGTTGATGTTGCAGGGAATATCTTAACTTATGAATATGGTGAAAAAGGTTCTAATTTAGCAGGTTTATTAGCGAAAGTTGTTTATCCAACCTTTACTGAGACATATAACTATAATGCTTTAGATAAAGTCACTGAGATTAATCAGCAACTAGATACGAATACTACATTAACCACTCATCGTATTTATGATCAATTAGGCTTAATGACCAGTGTCATTGATGCAGCGAATCGGGTTTCACAAACAGAATATAATGCCCTAGGGGAAATAGTAAAATCTATAGATGCTTTGAATCATGAAACCCGTTATCTGTCAGATTTATTAGGCAATATAACGCAAGTCACCGATGCAAATGATAACCAATATACGTTTGAATATGATAAAAATAATAATCTTATTAAAGAAACCAAGTCATTAGGGAATGAGGTTGAGTATAGCTATAACCAAGCAAATCAATTAATCGAGCAAAGACAAACGAATGGCAACCATATTCAATACCAATACGATGCGGCAGGAAATCTGGTAAAACAAAGCTATATTGAAAAAGACCAATCAACCCCAAGTCAGGTTGTCGCTTATAGCTATAATCAGGCTAATCAATTAATTGATGTACTACAAACTGGTGATACCTATTCCCACTTTGTTTATCAGCGCGATAAACTTGGTCGAGTAATTCAAGAAACGATTACCTATGGCACAGGTGCAGATAGTATTACTAAGACTTTGCAGTACGCTTATGATAAAGAGGGTAATTTAGCTTCCATCAGCTATCCAGATAATACAAAAGTAACCTATGGATATGATAAAAATCAGCTAAAACAGGCAACACTGGCTAATGGCGAGGTGATTAACTGGAGTGATTACCGCTGGTTTATGCCATCTAAAGTGACTTATCCTAATGCAACGCAAACTAAGCAGTATGATTCATTACAGCGCCCCTTACTGATAGGGTTAACGGCGAATCGCAAAACATTATTAAATCGCCAATATAGCTATGATAAGGTAGGTAATATAACCCGAATCGCAACAGAAAACGGGGAAAATAATTACCAATATGACTTATTAGACCGGCTTATTCTTGCTAAACCTAATATTGAACTACAAAAAAATGGACTCACTGTAGAGTCTTATAGCTACGATGCTATTGGTAATCGCATCGGTAGCGCGCAACAATTAGGCGAGTGGAAATACAATAAATTTAATCAGCTAATCAAATGGGGCGAAGGCACTAGTCAAACCACCTTGTCCTATACCCCTAATAGTCAGTTAGCCACTGAAGTTAGTGCAGATAAAAAATTAAGCTATCACTATAATGCAGCAGAGCGCCTTATCAGCGTTAACGACGAAACTACTGAACTGGTGACTTATCAATATGATCCTTTTGGTCGTCGTATTAGTAAAACCATTAATGGTGATATCACCTATTTTATTTATACCAATGAAGGTCTGATTGCTGAATTAGACCATCGCGGTCAGATGACTGTTGCCTATATGGTTGGGTACCTGATACCGAATGGGGAACCAGTCCACTGTGGCAGGCAAGTTTAACCGCTGCTAACCAGACACTACAAACTGCGTCTTACCATTATCTGATTACGGATCATTTAGGTACCCCCCAACTGGCCATTAACAATCAAGGCCAACAAACATGGAAAATGCACAGTGATGCCTTTGGTAATGCGGTATTAGATCCTAATAACCAAATTACCTTAAATTTACGTTTTCCGGGGCAATATTATGATAAAGAAACGGGGCTTTCTTATAATTATTTTAGGGATTATAATCCTAAAATAGGGCGTTATATCCAAAGCGATCCGATAGGCTTAAATGGTGGAGTAAATACCTTTAGTTATGTTGGTGGCAATCCGCTTTTATATCGAGATCCCTTAGGGAAAAATCCAGTAGCCCTTCTCTTTGTTGGCATAAGGGCATGTATGGCAAACCCACAATGTGTTGCAGTTGTGGGAGGCGCTATAGCTTATGGAGTATTAAATAACATTAAATTGTTAGAGGAATATAACTATGATTCATCAAATAATGGTCATGCTTTCTGTCCATCAGCTTCTATATCTACCACTACCAAGAAAAGCAAAGATAAGATTGAAGGTAAGGGCAAGTGGTTTTGTGAAGCAAAGTGTGATCTTCAAGCGATTGATCATAAATTAGATGGTAAAACTCCTGGAAGAGTACGAGGGGCTCATAGAGGAAGTTCTCAGTATGAGGCTTGTAATGCAGCAAAAAATAAAGCAAAAGCATTGACTCCTAGAGATGCTTATCCAAGGCATTGTTATTGTACTAAATGTTGGAAAAAATAATTAACTTACACAATAAGTAAGATAATAATTAAAACGAATATAAATTAGAAGATTAGAAGGGTGATAATTCTATAGATTATAAATTTATCATGAGCGAAAAATTAAGGTATGCTTATTTTTTCAGTATGAGTATGTTAATTATAATCAATCAAAGAATTGTTATTTTTAGTTAAATCGATCTCTCTATATTTCGCACAGAAATAAAGGGAGATTACTGTATCAGTTGATAAGAATTAAGAAAATCTTACGCGTGATTGTAAATAATGGAGAAATTAAATGACAAAAGTAGAAAAATTTGAATTGGCTAAAATAAAACAAGATAAATTAATAAAAACGATGATATATGAGGTAGATACTGATGAAGGTTCCATAGAATATCGATTAGAAATATATAGAAGAGAAAACGTATTTAAAGGCATCGTCTATAGAAAGGAGCTCTATCGAATGCGAGCTAATTATAAAGGAGGTATTGTAAAGTGCGATGAATTTATGTTTAGTCCAGATAATAATTTCAATCTTAATTTAATTAATTATAATGAATCAGAAGAAGATATCATTAATATTTTTTATAATGAATTAGAGAAAAATTTTAACTCTCTCAATTAATTATAATTACTATATAAATTGATATAGGTTAAAGAAAAGTTGAGTCGTGTTGCTTAGTATCTTGTAATATTCAAATAAACACTGGAAAAAATTAAAATGGCAAAGATAAAAAAATATGAATTAATAAAAACGATCATTTATGAATTAAGTAAAGATGAGCATTACGAAGAATTTAAATTAGAAATCTATAAAGGAGACAAAGATTTTAGAGGTATTGGTTATCGGTTAGACTCATATAGATTGAAACGTCGTTATGATGTTAAAAGATTTGTAAATAGCGATGTATCTTTATTTATTGAAGATTTTTATTTTTGTTACAACAAGTCGGAAGAAGATATCATTAATAATTTTTATATTAGGTTAGAGAAAATATTTGGGCCACTCAATTTGTTATAATTATCATTATTCTTAAAATTAATTAAACTAATGTAGCTTATTCAGTACCAGCCTAGCTTTGCTAAGATAGATAACCATAATATCTTTGGACAAGTATCTATATAAATTGATATAAAATAGAATTAAGAGTACTAATAAATAATGGGAAAACTCAATGGCAGAACTAAAACAATATGAATTAATAAAAACAATAATTTACAAAGTTGATACCAAAGATGATTACGCAGAATATAAATTAGAAGTCTATAAAGGAAATAACGGATTTAAAGGAATTATTTATAGAAAAGATTGCTATAGAATGTTAGCTCGTTATGATGAAAATTTTATAAATATCGATAAAAATCTATTTACTCTAGATAATAATTTTAATCGTTGTTTAATTAATTATAATGAATCGGAAGAAGATATCATTAATAATTTTTATATTAAGCTAGAGAAAATATTTGGACCACTCAATTTATTATAATTACCAGCGTTTTTAAAGTTAATTAGACTAATTTAGCTTATTCAGTACCTGCCTACCTTTGCTGAGACATATAACCATAATACGTTTGGACAAGTATCTATAGATGCTTTAGGTTATGAAATACAGTATATGTCATATTTATGAGGCAATACAGCACAAGTCACCGATGCAAATGATAACCAATACACGTTTGAATATGACAAAAATAATAATCTTATTAAAGAAACCAAGGCATTAGGAAATGAGGTTGAGTATAGCTATCACCGATAAATCAAGAAATAAAAAACTATAACATTTATTAGCAATTAAAAGAGGGATTTCTATGGTAAAAAAGGTAATAGCGCCTGAACAGGAAAAATATGATGCTATATATGAAGAAATATTATTCAATAAAATAGCGGATGCATTTTCTTGGCGAGAGCGTCCGAAAGATATGTGGGAATTAAGCTTTGAATATACCAAAATAATAATGCCTGATGATGAAATAGCGCTAAAACAATTTTTGGGTAAGAATTGGCAAGATATCACTTTTGATATATACGTAGACTATGTGGATGCTTTATATGCATTTACGCCATCAGCATATGCTTATTATTTACCTGGGTTACTCATCACTTCAGCTAAAGCTATAGATATAGCTATAGCTGAAGCTGAAGCTATAGCTAGAGCTGAAGCTGAAGCTGAGGCTAAAGCTATAGATATAGTTTTAGCTAGAACTAGAGCTAAAGCAAGAGCTATAACTAGAGCTGAAACTTTAGTTAAAGCAAGAGCTATAGAGGAGCAAAAAGCAAGGATTAAAGATTTTATAGATAGAATCGTATTTTGGATTATGGATTTTGAAGAAATACTGTCTAATAGTTATGACTTTGAACGCTGGGCAACATTAACCGTTGACGAATATTTAGCAGTTAAAGCTTGGCTAATATGGGTTACAAGAGAAGATACATATCAAGATGATGAAAGTGTATGTCAAAATAATGTGATGAATGCTCTGATTAGCCTAGACAAGCTTATTGACCTTGTTAAGCAACGAGAAAAATGACGCTGTAAATAAATTTATATATTTGCCTATTTTTGAACTAAGCGAATGAGTAAAAAATAGGTAGATACAAAATAGACGAAAAAAGCCTACGAAAAATGGCAGCGAAGTAGGAATAGGTGTAAAAATACTAGGAGATTTAGGTAAATTAACAGATTTTATAAATAATCTGGTAATTGAAACAAGCTGAGATATGGGGTTAACCATAAAATAATTATATTATTCTAATGGTTAATAGGAATATAGAATATGTTAGCGTTGTTGTTTCGTAATTGGTATTAATTACATACCCTAATTATTTACCTTTTTAACAAGGTACACTACAAGCGAATTTTTGCCAATTAGTTCTTTACATAAATAAACTAGCAATAAAAATAAAAAAGCCCTTAAATAAGGACCTTTTTAATATCCTTTACAGAATCGTTCTCTGGTAAACTCTAGAATGGAATATCGTCATCAAAATCCATTGGAGGTTCGGGAGTCGTGGCTGGTTGTGTTGGTGTTGCTGGTGCACTTGGTGTTGTCGGGCGAGATTGAGCAGCTGGTGCAGATGAAAAATTATTTGCGCTTTGTCCCCAATTTTGTGAGCCATCATTGAAACTTTCGCCACTATTTCTTGAGCTTAAAATCTGTAAGGTACCACCAATTGGATTGATCACCACTTCTGTAGTATAACGATCTTGTCCTGACTGATCTTGCCATTTTCGAGTTTGTAATTGCCCTTCAAGATAAATTTGTGAACCTTTTTTTAAGTATTCGCCAGCAATTTCAGCTAATTTACCGAAAACAACAACGCGATGCCATTCAGTACGATCGCGGGTTTCACCAGTTTGCTTATCTTTCCATGATTCTGATGTTGCGACACTTAAATTAGCAACTGCATTACCATTAGACATGTAACGAACTTCTGGATCTTGTCCTAAGTTACCAACTAAAATGACTTTATTTATTCCTCGATTGGCCATTGTTAACTCCTAAAAATTGCATAAGTATTTAAGCTAGGTATTGTAACATGAGACTATAGTAATATCAGCGAATTTAATTCAATTAATGGAATATTGCTCCCATTATGTAAAGATAGAGAAAGATTGGTCTAACCATAGGAATTTGTTACTTTAACGAGTATAATGCCAGATATTTGTTGATGTATTGTTCTAAACATTCCCTCTACTGGAGACCTTATGATTAATGCGTTTGGATTAAAAAACAAACAATTAGTAAAAATTAATGAAAGCGATATAAATAATGCGACTTGGGTTGATTTGATTGAACCAGAAGAAGCAGATCGTGATTTTGTTTTAACACATTTAGGACAAAACTTAGCAACGAGTATCGAGTTAGATGATATTGAGGCGTCAGCGCGTTTTTTTGAGGACAACGAAGGATTACATGTTCACTCTTTCTTTTTTTATGCAGATGCGGAAGACCGAGCAGGTAACTCAACAGTTGCATTTACTGTGCACAATGGCCGTCTATTTACTTTGCGTGAGCGTGATCTTCCAGCCTTTCGTTTGTATCGCATGCGTTCTCGTTATCAAAGCATGAACGATGGAAATCCCTATGAAGTATTACTTGATTTGTTTGAAGTTAAAGTAGAACAATTAGCCGATCAAATCGAAAATATTTATAGTGAATTAGAAGAGTTAAGTTTAATTATTATGGATCGCTCTGCGCAAGAACATTATGATGAAGCGATCACCTCATTAGCTGAGCTTGAAGATACCGCGTGGAAAGTACGGCTTTGTTTAATGGATAGTCAACGAGCAGTTAACTATTTAGTTCGTCGAGCAAAAATGCCAGTAGATCAACTCGAACAAGCTCGTGAAGTGATTCGCGATATTGAGTCACTTGTTCCACATAATGAATCATTATTTCAAAAAGTAAACTTCTTAATGCAAGCTGCAACCAGCTTCATTAATATTGAACAAAGTCGAATTATTAAAATTTTCTCGGTTGTGTCGGTTGTGTTTTTACCACCAACAGTGGTTGCTTCTGCATATGGTATGAACTTTGAATTTATGCCTGAATTAAAATGGGAGTACGGTTATCCGTTTTCATTACTATTAATGTTACTAGCGGGTGTTGCGCCTTATATTTATTTTAAACTTAAAAAGTGGTTGTAGATTTTGGTTATTTAAAAATTTATCCGCTAACTCGGTTTAGCGGAGCCTCATATAAGCAATATCAATTAAGGTAAATTAGTTAAATTATTATAAATAGTTGATAATATTACCTATTACGCTTTCAGTATGATGAATAAAAAGCTTAGTATTAAAATAATTAATTTATCATAAAAGGGAACAACATGAGTCAATATGCACTAGTCACAGATATTGGTGGTACCAATGCTCGTTTTGCGTTGTATGATTTAGCAACTAACGAGTTATCTGCAATCACTAAAATTCTTATCTCAAAAAATGATATATTATTAACATTAATTAAAGACTATTTAGCATCCCAATCAGTAACCGTTGAGATGGCTTGTATTGCAATTGCTTGCCCGATTGATGATGAGGATGTGATCAATATGACTAATAATGATTTGTCATTTTCGCGTTCTGAATTAATTCAAGCATTGAATCTTATAAAACTTGAGGTGATTAATGATTTTACAGCAGTGTCAATGTCGATACCTCTTTTATCAAAAGAAGATTTAATCAAAATTGGTGGTGACGAACCTAACCTAAATTACCCTATTGCAATTTATGGTGCAGGTACAGGGTTAGGCGTGTCTCATTTAATAAAAATTAAGCAGCATTGGATTAGTTTATCTGGAGAGGGCGGTCATACCGAATTGCCGATGACCAGTGAAGATGAAGATCGTATTTTAGATCAGCTAAGAAAAAAGTTTGGACGAGTTTCGACCGAACGTTTCCTATCAGGAAATGGTATTGTTAATATTTATCAAGCGCTATTGCAAATTAATGAACAACCTATAGAAGCACTTACGCCAGACATTATTGTTAAAAATGCCTTGTCAAAAAGTTGCCCGCTCTGTTTGCAAACTCTAACGTATTTTTGTACTTTTATGGGACGATTTGGCGGTAATTTGGCTTTAACACTCAATACCCAAGGTGGTGTTTATATTGCTGGGGGGATTGTGCCACGTTTTATCGAATTTTTTAAATCATCACCATTTAGAGAGGCATTTGAACATAAAGGTCGCATGTCTTATTTAGTTAAAAAAATTCCTGTTTATGTGATAACTCATGAAGATCCAGGGCTATTGGGTGCAGGTGTTTATTTGCAAAACAGTCTTAAGTAAGGTTTATTGATAAGGTTTTATTTTATGATGTGGTGTTATATTTATCGAAGTACTAAAAAAGAAAATTGCTATTTGTATATGGAACATGAAAATGACTTTTCAAGTATTCCAGAAAAAATACTTTCTATTTTTGGTTCGCCGGTATTTGTGATGAAAGTATTACTTGATGGTAAACGGCGTTTTGTGGTCGGTACTTCGGATGAAATTGAAGAAAAAATAAAGACAGATGGTTTTTTCTTGCAGATGTTAAAAGAAGATGATTTTAAAGTATGATTGAACCATTTTGGGAATCTAAAACATTAGATCAAATGAGCGATGATGAATGGGAACAGCTTTGTGATGGCTGTGGCCAATGTTGTCTTAATAAGTTAATGGACGAAGATACCGACGAAATCTTGTATACCAATGTGGCTTGTAATTTACTTGATTCTAAGACTTGTCAATGCAAACATTATCATAATCGTTTTAAATATGAACCCGATTGTATTAAGCTAACACGTGAAAATCTGTTTATCATTGAATGGTTACCACCAACTTGTACTTATCGTTATTTTTCTGAAACAGGGCAACTGCCTCATTGGCACCCACTAATTACGGGAAATAAGAAACTTATGCATAAGCTGAAAATATCCGTTAAAAATCGCATTGTTTATGAAAAAGATGTAATTTGTTGGGAAGATCATATTATTTAAAAAGAGAGCTATTGTTTTCTCAGATTGTTGATAAGTTTCGCTATTATTTAAATCTAACATAGTGCTACCAAGGATATTTTATAAAAGCATTTAAGTGAAAAATTTAATAAAATAAATGATTTAACTGACTGTTTTATTAAAATAAGACTGCTTTTTATTAGGTAGGCAATTGGGGCGTAACAGTTGGATTTAAAGCGATTGGCTTGCTAGTTCGCAAATAAACTCAAAATCAGTGGTATTTACAATGTTAAGAACAAAATGATTTTGTGGAAAGGTTTGTTCTCTTTTTTATGTTTATTGAATGTATTTTTCAGTATTGGCAATACCTTTGATTATTTTGCACTTATCTATTAGATAAAAAACTCGCTAAAAAGCGAGCTCTTTCTCAACAACCTAAAAAAGTTTTCTCTCTGTTATTTGAACTTAAAGTATAAGCCATAAATAGCCAACAATATCGATAGCAAACATATTTAAAAACATCAAAATAAATACGAAAATCATAAATGAGATATCAATCATACCTATAGGGGGGACTATGCGACGGATTGGCGATATAAGAGGTTCTGTTAACTGAGCAAGCAATTCATCTGCACCCGATTGTCCTCGACTTACCCAACTCGAAATAGCTCGAAATAGTAATAACCAAAATAATAAATATCCAAATGCATGCACTATGGCGGCAATAGCATATAAAAGGTATTCATAAGACCAAATTGGTTTATTCATCATGCCATAATAGTAAATAAAAACGATCTTCATAACAGCAACAAAGTACAAAAGAACCCATGTAGTGGTATCCATACGCTTAATCGAAGGAATAACTTTACGTAATGGGCCAATAATAGGTTGAGTTATTTTGACAATAAATTGGGTAAATGGATTATAAAAATTTACACGTGCAGTTTGCATCCATAAACGCAAAATTAAGATATATAGACATAGCGTTAAAATAGTTTTTCCCAGAAAATAAAGTGATGTCATTTAAGACTCCTTAATATAAACTCTTTTGGCAATATATCACAAATATTGCCTTGCTCCAAAGATTGCCGTTCCTATGCGAACCATAGTACTACCAGCAATAATCGCAGCTTGCATATCGCCACTCATCCCCATAGATAATGTATCCATAAATGGGTAATCCGCCTGTAATGATTGCAGAAGTTGTTGCATTTGCTTGAAAGTATCTAATTGTTTATTAAAATCATTTTCTATTTCAGGAATAGCCATTAAACCACGTAAATTTAAATTTGGTAGCGTAATAATGTGTTGTACCAAATCTGCAACATTTTCAGAAGCAACCCCCGATTTACTGGCTTCTTGACTAATATTAACTTGAATTAAAACATTGAGTTTGTTCATATTAGCAGGGCGCTGATCGTTTAAACGCTGTGCGATTTTAAATCGATCAATGGTGTGCATCCAGTCAAAGTGTTCAGCGACTAATTTGCTTTTATTGGATTGTAACGGACCAATAAAATGCCATGTAAGTGCATTATTTGGCATGATTTGTTTGAAATATTGAATCTTTTCTACGCCTTCTTGCACATAGTTTTCACCAAAAGCGGATTGACCCGCATTTATTGCTTCGGTGATTTGTTGTACAGATTTGGTTTTACTGACTGCAATAAGTTCTATTGTATTGGGATTGCGTTCGCACTTTAATGCAATTTTCTCAATTTCTTTTTTAATAACAATTAAATTGTCTTGTATTGTATTCATGTTAATTCCCAATTGGTAATTAGTAGGTAAAATTTAATGTTAAACTCAATTTTGGCTCTTAGTGTAACGCAAAATGCGTCAGATTTGCACCTTTCAAGTGGCACAGCACCATGCATTCGAGTGAATGGGCAATTACATTTTTTGTCTGAAGAAAAATTATCGCCATTACAACTCGAAATAGAATTATTTAATTTACTGGAACAATCACAAATTGATACCTTTAAACAAAGTGGACAACTTGATTTTGCTTATCAATTGGCAGAAATAGGAAGATTTAGGGTAAATATTTTCTATCAACAGCGCGGCATTTCAGCAGTATTTCGTGTTATTAATCATCGTATTCCGACCTTATCACAAATTAATGCGCCTGCTATTTTTAGAAAGCTTGCTACAATTGACTCAGGGATTATTCTTATAACAGGTACAACAGGAAGTGGTAAATCGACGACTTTAGCATCATTAATTCAATATATAAATTCGACTGTCGCTAAGCATATTATTACTTTAGAAGATCCAATTGAATATATTTACCAAAATGATAAATCATTAATTCAGCAATGCGAGGTGGCAAATTTTGAAAGTGCTATCGATAGCCTTTTACGACAAGATCCCGATATCATATTGCTAGGTGAACTACGCAATCAACACTCAATCCAAGCAGCATTAACAGCTGCTGAAACAGGTCATTTAGTTTTTGCCACTTTGCATACTCACTCTGCTATTCAGACCATTAATCGTATTATTGACGTATTTGAAGATAGTTCACGAGGTTTTATTCGCACGCAATTATCAACAAGTCTAAGAGCTGTTATAAGTCAAAAATTAGTTCCAGATAATAACGGACGTAAAGCTTTATTTGAAGTATTGATTAATACTCCAGCAGTTAGTAATTTGATCAATGAAGGCAAAACGAAGCAGATCTTCTCGCTTATGCAGACTGGGCAGCAGTATGGCATGCAAATTATGGTAGATCAGTAATTCATTCAATTGAAATCCTGTTTGATTGTAAACCAATTTTATGTGTTTAACTGTATAGCTCAGAGTAGAAAATAAGATATCTTTACAAATTTTAACAAAAAAAAAGAAGATTTACATTAAAACGATATGTTTTTTCATTTATAATTTACAACGTTGTTTTGTTAGTTACCACACAATTGTATTTCAGGCTCTAAAAGTAAAGTTTTTAAAACAAAATAAGTTAGAACAATTGATTAACAAGTTATTAATTGCTATTGAACTAATTCCACTTTAGAAAATTCACGGAATTTAGAGGAAACAAAGTAAAATAGGATGGGTAATGCTATAATGAAGAAACAAACAAACAAACAAACAAAAAAGATATACTTTTGAACAATTTACTAAATTAATTTCACAGACATCGTCAATTTTTAAGCTTTCTATTCCCTTTTTAAATAATCAGGTACATAACCAGACTTTGTCTATAATTTTGTTAAATTTGAGTGTTAAGCGCTGTATTTGTCGAACAATAGTTGTATTATTGAGCTTAATTACATCAAGCAATGCAATAGCTGGGCTTTCAGCAATGACAATGAGAGAGATTCATGGCAGTGCACCATATTTAACATTTGATGATGGAGTGACGCACGCAAATTCAGTTATTCCATTGTTATCAATTACATTGCCTGGGAATAAGGTTATTAATGCATCAGAAGATAGTTCGAGTATGGAAGAACCAATAATTTTGGATAATTCAGATGCAACTTTTACAGATATACAAACATTTGTACCATTTATAAACTATCCACATGTATCAACTGATAAAGTTCTTGAAAGTCATGGCTACTTGAAAGATGATGATGGCGATGTTATTCAAGGTAACGGAAGTAGTAGATTAAAAATAAAATGGCAGAATATAGAAGGTCAAGATATTACTAATTATGTGAAGCATAATGCTAATAGCTTACTCAATGGGTGTGATGCTCCTTATAAATTAACGTTAGAAGTCGGAGATATCAGCATTAAAACTGAATATGGTATACCATCTCAAAGTGGTAAATTTACGGGTGGAAAGCATACCTATTATCTTTATCCTAAAATTGATAGACCAAAATTTTGTTATGCAAAACCGAATTTAGAATTTGATTTTCATTCAGGTGTAATCCCTTATGACGGAGCAATTTCCTCTATCAACGCTGTGAACGGTGAGTGGAATAAGCATAGGGGGTTTTATGCTTATAATTCAGTTAACCCTGGGGCAAATTTTCCATCCACAGGTTCTCATAATCTGTTTTTTTATCTGAGCGTTGCAGGGATAAAAGCGGAAGAATTTGTTAATACTAATGGTAATACGATTTCTAAAGGGGGAGTAACTCTCAAATTGCATGCGGCAAACACTTATCCTACTGGTTTAGTAAAAGTTACCTTAACTGGTCCTAATTTTGAACATCCAGGGACTTTTATACCTTCAACATTTTATTGGAGGGATACAAATAATCAACCGTTATATAGTTTTAAGCTAGAGCGTTGGTATGTGGCTAAAAAAGGCGGTGCAGGTGGATATCAAAATGCTGTAACGTTTTGTAATACTTTTAATGGTGGTGGATATCGCGTAACAAAAGTACATGACTTGACCAATGCCAGACGAGGTGGTCTTGTGAATTGGCAAAATGGTATAGTTGAAGAATTCTATTCGCGAAAAATCAGTTATAAAAAGAATGGTTATTGGATGGGGGGGCTATTTAGTGAATGGGGACGGACGACTAAAATCTATTATAAAGATAGCGATTGGGAATATTTTCTTGTTGGTGAGTCTGCTTGGGGGGATTTTCGAGGGTATTATTGGACTACAGATTTTCATTACAAACACGATTTTAATGATATCTTTAATTATGTTGTAGATACAAATACAGGCATTGTTGGCGATAGAGGTGGTGGTGATTTAGACTTTAGAGTAGCATGCGTTAGCCCTTAGTTGAGTGTTATAATTTAAAATGTATCTAATTACGACTATTTAGACAAGAAAAAAGTAGTAAATTATTGTCTAACTAGTCACTTAGAATTCTGGTTGTTGTGAGCTAAACAATAATATGTTATGTAAATTATTTTCAATTAATACTATCCAAAACTTTATTTTGTTTATTTCGATAAGAAATAAAATACCCAACTATTACTCATAAGTTCTAACAAAAATGAACTTTAGATCTAAAAATACTTGTGAATATAGTTAACAATAAACTATTTTGGTAAAAGTTGGGTTTTGGATCAAAAAATATTCTATAATTGTCAACAAGTATAGATACTAAAAGTGATTAATAAATGGAACAAAAAATTGGTTTTATTGGTTTAGGAAACATGGGCACGGCAATTTTGCAAGGCATTTTGGGCAGTAATATTGTATCAGGAACACAGCTTTATGTTTATGATCCTCATTTAGAAAAAGGTCAAGCGCTTAATCAAACTTATTCAGTTAATAATCTGGATTCAGCAAGAGATGTTGTTCGTGAGTCAGATATTGTATTGGTTGCGGTTAAACCTAATGTGATTGTTGATGTGCTTAATGATATTCAAAAAGAATTAAAAAGGGATACTATCGTTATTTCAATTGCTGCTGGTGTCACTATTAAGACAATTGCAAAATGTGTGGGCTATGAGCAAAAAATTGTTCGCGTTATGCCAAATACCCCAGCGCTTGTCAATGCCGCTATGTGCTCAATTACACCGAATTCTGAAATTACCCATAAAGAGTTGTCAATAGTACAAACATTATTAAATTGCATTGGCAAAACTGAGATTGTTCCTGAATCTTTAATCGATGCAGTTATTGGCGCAAGTGGATCTTCGCCAGCGTTTGTGTTTATGTTTATTGAAGCTTTAGCTGATGGTGCAGTTAAAGGCGGATTATCAAGAAAACAAGCCTATAAATTTGCTGCACAAGCAGTTTTGGGTTCGGCAAAACTATTATTAGAAACAGGTAAACATCCAGGTGAATTAAAAGATATGGTTTGTTCACCTGCGGGCACTACGATTGAAGGGGTACAAATGCTTGAAGCTAAAGGATTTAGATCAGCGGTAATTGATGCTGTAGAGGCAACAATTAATAAATCTAAAGAGCTTGCAGAAAAATAAATATAAAATTTAGTTATATTTAAAATATTAAAATTTATCAAATAACTATGATGATATTGTCAATCAAGAGATATGATTAAATCTAAATCATGATTGAACTTGTGTAATATAGAAAATGTGCAGGATAAAGCGTAAATAAAACATCTTTCTTTTGCCATTGGCTGAATTAAATTAATAATAAAATAACAAAGTATTGTACGTACTAATATTGACGAAGCCGAGATTATACCAGAATATTTAATTGATGCTGTTATTCGTGTAGCTAGACAACTTTCTCTTTTTTGTTGATATTTATTGCGAAGTTAGCTGATAACACTGTTAAATTCAGTTATTCCAAAAAATAAGTTATAAATTTATAATGTTATGCAATTGAATTAACAATTATGAATTGTTCTATTTCAGTACTATTAACAAATCTTTCAAAAGATTTCTTGCATTAGTTATTTTTTTATGCGTAAATAGAACTAAGCATACGACATGCGGATTTATTTTGTAACATTTAGATATATGTAGTTTGTAGTTTACGATGTCTTAGAGATTAGTTTTCTTCAGTATCTTCTTCTTAGTGTTAGTGAGTAATCTAGGTTTTATGTTTTTGAATATAGCCTTAATGGCTAAGATTAATTTATTTATAGGAAGATTATTATGTCTAAGAAAACTGGTCAAGTTAAATGGTTCAACGAAAGTAAAGGTTTTGGTTTTATTTCTCCTGCTGATGGTAGTAAAGATGTATTTGTACATTTTTCAGCAATTTCTGGTGATGGATTCAAAACATTAGGCGAAGGTCAACAAGTAGAATTCTCAATTCAAGACAGCCCTCGTGGTCCTGCGGCAGCAGATGTTACCATCATCTAAGATTTATATTTTATTTTTTAGTTTTGCTACCCTATCGGTAAATTGTTACTGATAGGGTATTTTCTTATATAGACTTCCCGCCTTAAATTCTTTACCATATTCTGGCTATTTCTAGTATTAATTATCATTTTTCATGATATTAGCAATAAACTTATGATATAAGGAAAGAAAATGAAAAGATTACTATTTATTGTGTTATTAGGTTTTTCTTCAATTTCTATGGCGGATTTAACTGAATCATGTAAAACCTATTTTGATAAACTTGACAGTTTTATGAAAGCAATTCCTAAACAACAATCTGATATGATTAAACAAAGCGTTGAACTGGCTAAACAACAAATTTCGTCACTGTCTGCAGATAATCAAGCTCCAGCTTGTAAGCGAGGTATGGATTTTCTTCAACAAGCTGAAGCAAATTTATTTAAAAAATAATATAATTTATCGTTTATTATGACGAAAATCCCAAGGAGCTATAGGATGTTTATCTTTCCATAGCCCTTTTTGGGTTTGTTTTGCACTTACCTCTAATTTTACCATTATCTTGTTGTCAGCAACCCCTTTATAACGATAAGCCCAAGCGTAACCACTTTCTACCATTTTGGCATTGATATTCACCTTATTAAAAAAGATAGTACCTAAAGTTCTTTTATAGATATCCTTTTTATTTTCTTTGACAAAAACATTTTTACCCGCAATGAGTGAGGCTAAATATCTTCGTGATGCATTACCAAAGGCTTGCCCTCTTTCTGGCGCATCAATATCAAGTAATCGAACACGAATTTTTTGCTTTTTTACCGTCAAAATATCTACTGTGTCTCCATCAATCACTTTGACAACTTTACCACTGAAATCAGCATAAGCTAGCGTATTTGATAAAAAAGATAGAATAATAAAAATCAATAAGTGTTTTAAGTAATTCATGATAAATAAAAAAGGTATAATAATTTGTAGCATTATACATTGATTATTGAAACTTACGACGTTGTGATGATATTTTTACTTGATAATTAGCCGTTTGTTTCATGTCTGCTTTTGTGTTTACACCATGATAAACAAAATCTAACTTAGCGATGATAAATTATTTTTAATGAGAAAAAGCATTATATTCAGCCATACTTATATTGTGTATGGCTGATTGGGGTGGGGAAGATTTTTAAATTAAAAAGTATTGGTATCTTGGAATAAACCTACTTTTAAATCAGATGCTTGGTAAATTAATTTGCCATCAACAAAAACTTCACCATCACCAATACCCATAATTAATTTGCGGTTAATTACGCGTTTAAAATGGATTTTATAAGTCACTTTTTTATTGGTTGGTAATACTTGTCCAGTGAATTTTACTTCACCAACACCTAAAGCTCGCCCTTTACCTTTACCGCCAATCCAACCTAAATAAAAGCCTACCAATTGCCACATAGCATCAAGCCCTAGGCAACCAGGCATAACTGGATCATTTTTAAAATGACATTTAAAAAACCATAAATCAGGATTAATATCAAGTTCTGCCTCGACAAAACCTTTGCCAAAATTACCACCGTTTTCATTCATCTCGATAACACGATCCATCATTAACATTAAATCAGATGGTAATGGAGGGCCATCATGGCCAAATAGTTCATTATTTCCTGATTTAATTAAATCAGCTTTATCGTACGATGATTTACGTTCAAATGTCATAAAAAAACCTTTTATTTAATGTAAATTAAAACATGCTTTAAAAAATTGAAAGTTACCTAGCTCTTATTTATTCCATAATGAATAAAATTTTGGGCTAAAGTTTATTGGGTATTGTTACTTTTTGCAATATTTTTGCCATTTAGTTAGCCAACTATCTTGTTTTTTGTCTTGTAATAATGCTGCCTGCATACGCGCATGAATTAATTGGTAAAGATTGATACTACTTTTATCTTTATACGGAATACCTGTCAGCAAATAAAGAGCATCGGCAATATGTTCAACTGTCCATATTGAAAACTTATCTTGTTCAATAGCTTCAATAACTTCATCACTTAAACTTAAATGGCGTTGATTGGTGGCTGGTATGATCACTCCTTGTTGACCTGTTAAGCCTTGATGCTGACAAACGGCAAAAAATCCTTCAATTTTTTCGTTAACACCTCCAATTGCTTGAACATGACCAAATTGATCCACTGAACCGGTTACAGCCAACTGCTGATCGATAGGTTGCTGAGATAAAGCGCTAATGATTGCACAAAGTCCGGCAAGCGAAGCACTATCACCATCAATTTCACTATAAGATTGCTCAAAAACCAAAGAAGTCGAAAAAGGTAATTGGTGATTAAATGCAAACTCAGACATGATAAAAGACTGCATTATCATCATTCCTTTTGAATGAATATTACCGGCTAATTCTGTTTTGCGTTCAATATCAATGAGTTCACCATCGCCAAAATGAATAAGGCAACTTAAACGTGTCGGTTCGCCGATAGCTTTTGGATGTCCAGGATATTCAATTACCGATAAACCATTTATTTGTCCAACCACTTGATCTTTCGTATTAATCATTATTTGATTACTAAATATTTCATCATGCACTCTATCTTGCAAATAATCTTCGTGCCATGATTTTCTCTTGATCGCAGTTGTAATCGCTGATTCGTCTATTACATTATTTTGCATAAAGTAAGTTGCATTGACTAATAATGAATTAACCCAATCAACCGAAAGGGGTAGATAATATTGGTCACCAGTATAGCGAGTTGCTACTTTGTAAATTTTTGCAATAGCCGAGGTATCAATATCGGGTAATTGCTGTTTATGGGCAATAAATTTTAAATAGTTAATCCAGTGTTCAAGTTGTTCGGGTGATTTAATCTGTAATTCATTTTCAAATTCAGTGTAAATAGATGTTGAATAAAATTCAGGTTCGAAATCTTGTAATTCGGCTAAACTTAATCTATCTCCGACTAAAATGACACGTAAATCAAGTGGCATAGGCGGAATAGATAAGGGTAAAGGATGAGATTCGTCAGATGAACTCCACTCAAATTCTTGTTTCATTATCATGTGCTTTAGCTTTGTCCATAACGATGGTTGGCTAAGTAGCGAGCGAAGACCTAAAATTAAAACGCCACCGTTAGCACGATGAACTAGTCCTGCTTGTAATTTAATTGGGCCATTTTCAGGTTGTCTAACACACCCAAAAAGTTTTTCAGCATCAACAGAAGAAGCAAATAAGCAATTATCTTGAGCTGCAAAATTATCTTGCTTGCTTTTCGCTTTGGTTAGTGTAATTTTGTTTTCGCTAAAAAAATAACTATAACCGAGCGGGGCTGGTGATAAATCACATTTAATGGCTTGCCTTAGTAAATCAAAAAGAAGCTCACTTTCAGGTGCTTTAAGCAATATAAAACGTGGTCTATAACATTCTCTCTTTTGGGTGCATAACAGGGATAAAGCAGATGCAGCGCGAGGTTGCCACATGAGTAAATGTTCTGATTTTTCTGATGCTAATACTGTTGAAGTATTCGTCGTGTTTTTGCGTTTAGAAAAATAAGATAAATCAGGTTGGATTTGTTGTGCGTTGAGTTGTGTAATGGCCAAAATTATTGTCTTTTTGTTAGCTTATTTCATTTTCAAATTATAACAAGTATCCGAAGTATCGCCAACAGCTTACCAAATTCTTTATGCTAACAAATAAAAAATTTACAGAAAGATTTTTCAAAATCAGGTAAACTAAGTCAAAATTTATTGTTTATTTAGCTTCACAATCACCATTATCAACGACTAAACATGCTCAAAATCAAAAATACTTACTTCAAAGACGATCGTGCCTCACAAATTGTTAGCTGGGGGCATTGGTTTACGTTGTTTAATATTTTTGTTGTAATTTTGCTTGGTAGTCAATATTTACTTATTGCGGATTGGCCTCGTACTTTCATGGGGCGGTTTTATGCAATCATTAGCTCCATTGGTCATTTTAGTTATTTGACCTTTGTCGCTTATTTAGTTCTACTTTTTCCGCTAAGTTTTTTTATTCATTCGTCGCGATGGCAAAGGATTATTGCAACGGTTTTTGCAACAGTCGGTATTTCATTACTGATTATTGATATTGAAGTTTTTTCGCATTTTAGAATGCATCTTAATTTGTCGATTTGGCAATTATTCTCATCGCAAAAAGTTTCTTATTTAAGTACGGTATTTATTGCCATTCCCTTTGTTTTATTGATTGAGATTTTATTTGCATTATGGAGTTGGAAAAAACTACGTAGCTTAAGTAAACGCAAACGCTATGCAAAACCAGTTGTGATTTTTTTTATTGTTTGCTTCGTTGCCTCACATTTGATCCATAGTTGGGCTGATGCTAATTTTTATCGCCCCATTACCATGCAACGTTCAAGCCTTCCGCTTTCTTATCCTTTAACTGCTCGCCATTTTCTTGAACGGTATGGCTTTATGAAAGAAAACGGTTATCGCGATCGTGTTGCTCAAGAAGGCAATCCTTTTGCGATGGCAATTGAATACCCATTAGGACGTATTGTTTATGATAAACAACCGATAAAAAATAATGTGCTTATGATTGTTATTGATGGGTGGAATACAAATTTATTAACTAAACATATGCCTAGATTGAATGCGTTTGCTCAAGATAATATTGCCTTTACAAATCATTATGGTGCAAGTAATCAGTCGTATTTGAATGACTTTTCATTATTTTACGGATTAGATCCTAACTACTATAATAGTATTTTAGTTGGACATAAGCCTTCTGTATTGCTCGAGGTTGTGACTAAACAGCACTATAATTTAGGTCTGTTTTCAGCAGACGGTTTTGCTGAACCTTTATATCGTGCTGCATTATTATCTAATTTTTCAATACCAGAGCCTAAAAAACAATCCAATAAACAAATAACCGAAAATTGGAGAGCATGGCATGAGGAACAGAATCATCTTGACAATCATGCGCCTTTATTTTCTATCATCCAATATTCGTTAGGTGATAAAAACAAAAAAATTGCGATATCAGATCTTCAAACTGAAGCTAAAAAGTTAGATCAGTCTATTGAATCCTTAATTGCTTATTTAAGATTATCGAATGCTTACGATGATACGGTGATTATTATTACTGGTACGAATGATATTAAAATTGATGAGACGAAAAAAATAGCACTACGCAATACAGGTAGTGATTTTAACCGTGCATCATTAAAAGTACCATTGATTATGTCATGGCCTAATAAAGAAAGTGCTCAAATAGCAGAAGCATCGTCGCAAACCGATATTATGTGTACATTAATGCAAGACGTATTTCATGTGACTACGCCACCACAGCAATATAATCAAGGTAGAAATCTACTTAAGGGAAAATCTAGACAGTGGCTCGTTGCGGGTGATGAAAATACCATTGCTGCAATTTATGATGATAAAACAGTGGTTTTAGATGCTTTTGGTCGTTCTAAAATTTATGATCCTAATGGTAAATTACAAAAAGGCGAAAAAATCAGCTTGCCGATCTTTTTACAAATAGTCACTGAAAATCGCCGTTTTATGGTAGTGGATAATTGATTTAACTGTCGAATATAGAGCAATAAAAAGAGGGTGAAGATTACTTCACCTCTTTACCCATTGCCTGTAAATCAGCATGATAGGATGAACGCACAAATGGTCCACAAGCAGCATGGGTAAATCCCATATTTAATGCTGTTTGCTTCAACTCTTCAAATTCTTGTGGTGACACATAACGTTCAACTGGTAAATGATATTTACTTGGTTGTAAATATTGACCCAGCGTTAACATAGTCACACCATGACTCCGTAAATCCTTTAATACTTGAATTAACTCTTCGTTTGTTTCACCTAGTCCAACCATCAAGCCCGATTTTGTTGGAATTTCTGGATGTCGCTCTTTAAACCTAGCCAATAAATTGAGTGATCCTTCATAGTTAGCACCAGGACGGATCTTTTTATATAAACGAGGGATATTCTCTAAGTTATGATTAAACACATCAGGTGGATTATCGCTTAACACTTCAATTGCTTCATCAATACAGCCACGAAAATCGGGGGTGAGTGTTTCAACTTTTATATTTGGATTTAAGGTTCGGATTTCTTGAGTACAAGAGGCAAAATGACTTGCACCCCCATCTTTTAAATCGTCCCTATCCACAGAGGTTATAACGACATAGCGCAACTTCATCTCTTGAATTGTTTTAGCCAGTTTTATGGGTTCTTCGCGATCTGGTGGTAATGGTCTGCCATGGGCAACATCACAAAATGGGCAACGGCGAGTACAAATATCGCCCAAAATCATAAAAGTGGCTGTACCATGGTTAAAGCATTCTGCTAAGTTAGGACAAGAGGCTTCTTCACAAACTGAATGCAGCCCATGTTTGCGCATGGTGTTTTTGATATGTGCAATATTATCAGAGTGAGCAGATAACTTAATTCGCATCCATTCAGGTTTTTTAAGTGGCGTTGAATCTTCTAATGTGATTGTTGGGATTAAGCGTGTTTTGTCAGCATCACGATATTTTGAGCTTCTGATCGTTGTTTCATTATTTTGCATATTAGGTATCTTAATACTTAGGTAGATGATTGATAAAATTATCGGTTAATCGTTGTTTAATTTCGTTACGGTCGATATTTAAAACATAGTCTTTTAATTGTGTCATTTGTAATCCAGCATAACCACAAGGGTTAATGTTATTGAACGGGGCAAGATCCATATCAATATTTAATGCCAGCCCATGTAGTGTACAACCTCGGTTTATATGCAAACCGAGCGAACAAATTTTTTTATGATCAATATACACTCCTGGAGCCTCTGCTTTTGTGTAAGCTATGATACCATAGTGCGCTAAAGTTTGAATGACACTATTTTCTAAAAAACTGACCATATCACGAATACCAATATGGCGTCTTCTTAAGTCAATTAGGGTATACATGATTTGTTGACCGGGTGCATGATAGGTAATTTGACCGCCGCGATCAGTTTGAATAACAGGAATATCTGTACAATTTAATAAATGTTCAGCTTTACCCACTTTTCCTTGGGTAAATACAGGTTGATGTTCTACTAACCAAATTTCATCAAGTGTTTGTTCATGACGATTTTGGGTAAAGTAATGCATAGCTTGATAAGTTTGCATATAAGGAACAATATGTAGGTCTTGGACGATAACATTATTAATGCTCATGGTATTGCTTATTGTCATTGGTATTAACAAAAAATTTGTGAATATATATCAGATTTTACTACAATTTGACAACTTGTAGATGATTTCGGTATAGACATTCTAGCTATTTTTTTGTATTTATTCATTACTAAAATTTGGTTTTTATCAAATAACTAGCACTGTTGTAAATGTCACCATTGAAATAGTTGATTAATTTGATAGGAATTAACATTCTTTTCTAAGCTTTGGTTTGCTTTACTTTTTTTTTGAAAATGGCAGACTTATGCGGTGAAACTCCATAATGCAGGGTTGTAATTTATATAGTTATTTATAGCTAAGGATAGCAAATACTGCATTTTTTTAAACAAAAAAGAGGTTTTTATATGTCGGATATGCAAGTGAATGATATCGATCCCATTGAAACACAAGATTGGCTCAAGAGTCTTGATTCAATTATTCGCGAAGAAGGTATAGAACGTGCACAATATATTATTGAACAAATAGTCAATAAAGCAAGAGATGGCGGTGTACCACTACTTTTTGGTTCTTCAACAAGTAATTATGTCAATACTATCCCTGTAGAAGAACAACCTGCTTATCCTGGCGATTGGGAAATAGAACGCCGCATTCGTTCAATTGTTCGCTGGAATGCAATTATGATGGTGCTAAGGGCATCAAAAAAAGATCTGGAACTAGGTGGACATATGGCATCGTTTCAGTCTGCTGCTACGTTTTATGAAGTTTGTTTTAACCATTTCTTCCGTGCACGCAATGAAAAAGATGGTGGTGATCTGGTTTATTTCCAAGGGCATATTTCACCAGGTGTTTATTCACGCGCATTTATTGAAGGTCGTTTAACCGAAGAACAACTTGATAATTTCCGCCAAGAAGTACATGGTAAAGGACTCCCTTCTTACCCTCATCCTAAATTACTTCCTGAATTTTGGCAATTCCCAACAGTCTCAATGGGGCTTGGTCCTATTAGTGCTATTTATCAAGCACGTTTTTTAAAATATTTAGAAAATCGTGGACTGAAAGATACTTCTGAACAAACTGTCTATGCTTTCTTAGGTGATGGTGAGATGGATGAGCCTGAATCAAAAGGCGCAATCACCGTTGCAACGCGTGAAAAATTAGATAATTTGGTATTTGTTATCAACTGTAATTTACAACGATTAGATGGTCCAGTAACCGGTAATGGTAAAATTATTAATGAACTTGAAGGTGTATTTGCTGGCGCAGGCTGGAATGTGATTAAAGTTCTTTGGGGCGATCGTTGGGATAAATTACTACAAAAAGATAAATCAGGTAAATTAATTCGTCTAATGAATGAAACGCTTGATGGTGATTATCAAACATTAAAATCAAAAGATGGCGCTTATGTGCGTGAGCATTTCTTTGGCAAATATCCAGAAACTGCTGAATTAGTTAAAGATATGTCTGATGAAGAAATCTTTAGATTAAACCGTGGTGGTCAAGATCCAGCTAAAATGTTTGCTGCATTCCAACGAGCAAAAGAAACTAAAGATCGCCCAACTGTTATCCTTGCTCACACCATTAAAGGTTATGGTATGGGTGCTGCAGCCGAAGCGAAAAATATTGCTCACCAAGTGAAAAAAATGAATATGGATGGTGTGCGTCATGTTCGTGATTTCTTCAATATTCCTGTAACAGATGAAGCTCTTGAAAAATTACCTTATATCAAATTTGAGGAACACACGCCAGAATACAAATATATTCATGAACGCCGTAATGCATTACATGGTTATGTTCCGTCAAGATTAACCAAATTCTCTGGTACGGTTTCTATTCCATCATTAAGCGAATTTTCGTCATTACTTGAAGCACAGTCAAAAGAAATTTCTACCACAATTGCGTTTGTCCGTGCACTTAACATCATGCTTAAGGATAAAGAATTAGCACCACGCTTAGTACCAATTTTGGCTGATGAAGCGCGTACTTTTGGTATGGAAGGTTTATTCCGTCAAATTGGAATTTATAACCCACATGGGCAACAATATACGCCACAAGATAAAGAGCAAGTTGCTTATTATCGTGAAGACGAAAAAGGTCAAATTTTACAAGAAGGGATTAATGAATGTGGTGCAACCGCTTCATGGTTAGCTGCTGCGACATCATATAGCACCAATGATTTCCCAATGATTCCATTCTACATTTATTATTCTATGTTCGGTTTCCAACGTATTGGCGATTTAATGTGGGCAGCTGGCGATCAGCAAGCACGCGGATTTATGATCGGTGGTACATCAGGTCGTACAACATTAAATGGTGAAGGCTTACAACACCAAGATGGTCACAGCCACATTCAATCATTAACCATACCTAACTGTATCTCATATGATCCTGCTTATGCTTATGAAGTTGCGGTTATTATGCAAGACGGTTTACGTCGTATGTATGGCGAACAAGAAAACGTTTACTACTATATTACAACACTCAATGAAAACTATGCACAGCCTGCAATGCCTGAAGGTGCAGAAGAAGGCATTCGTCGTGGTATTTATAAACTTGATACTGTTGAAGGTCAAAAAGGTAAACCGACTGTTCAATTATTAGGTTCTGGTTCAATTTTACGTCATGTACGTGATGCGGCTGACATCTTAGCTAAAAACTATGGCATTAGTTCTGAAGTTTATAGCGTAACATCATTTACTGAACTTGCTCGTGATGGACAAGATTGTGAACGATACAATATGCTACATCCAAGTGAAACACCAAAAGTGCCTTATGTTGCACAAGTTATGAATAACAATCCAGCAGTAGTTTCAACTGATTATATGAAAATTTTTGCTGAGCAAATTCGTGGATTTGTACCTGCTGAAAGTTATCGAGTGCTTGGTACTGACGGCTTTGGTCGCAGTGATAGCCGTGAAAATTTACGCCATCACTTTGAAGTTGATGCATCTTATGTTGTAGTTGCAGCATTGGGTGAACTTGCTAAACGTGGTGATATCGAAGTTAGCGTTGTTGAAGAAGCGATCAAAAAATTCGAAATCAATGCTGATAAACTTAATCCACGAATTGCATAAGAGGTTGTTATAATGAGTATTCAAATTAAATTACCAGATATTGGCGGTGATGAGGTCGAGGTGACCGAAATTCTGGTTAATGTAGGTGACAAAGTTGAAGCTGATCAGTCAATTATGACTGTTGAAGGTGATAAAGCATCAATGGAAATCCCAGCACCACAAGCCGGTATTGTTAAATCAATTTCGGTGAAAATTGGCGATAAAGTCCAAACAGGTGTGGACATTATGGTCTTTGATGAACAGGGTGGTGCAGAGCCTGCAGCTCCAGCACAAGAAGCTCCAAAAGTTGAAGTCGCACCAACTGTTGCTGCGAGTCAAACTGTTGATGTCAATGTACCTGATATTGGTGGCGATGAAGTTGAAGTGACCGAACTTTTAGTAAAAGTTGGCGATACTATATCTGTTGATGACTCGTTAATTACCGTTGAAGGTGATAAAGCGTCAATGGAAGTACCCGCGACCATTGCTGGCACAGTTAAAAGTATCACAGTGAAAGTAGGCGATAAGGTGAAAACAGGTTCCAAAATTATGGAATTTGAAGTAACAACCAGTGCAGCACCAGCTACTCAAACAGCACCGGTAGCGCCAGCACCTGTTGCTGAAAAAGCCGCACCAGCGCCAACCCCAGCGCCTGTTACCGCACAATCAGCGCCTGTCGCATCAGGCAATGAATTTGTTGAAAATGATGCTTATGCGCATGCAACTCCATCAGTGCGCCGTTTAGCGCGTGAATTTGGCGTAAATCTCGCTAAAGTCACCGCGACAGGTCCTAAAAACCGTATTTTACGTGAAGACATTCAAGCGTACGTTAAAAATGCAGTTAAGCAAATTGAAAGTGGCGCTGCGGGCGGTGCATTACCAGGTTTATTACCATGGCCGAAAGTTGATTTCAGCAAATTTGGTGAAGTTGAAAGCCTACCATTAACTAAAATTCAAAAAGTATCAGGTGCAAATTTACACCGTAACTGGGTCATGATCCCACATGTGACCGAGTTTGATGAAACCGATATTACTGATTTAGAAGCATTCCGTAAGCAACAAAATGCAGAAGCTGATAAGAAGAAGCTCGACCTTAAGATCACACCTTTAGTGTTTATCATGAAAGCGGTAGCTAGCGCATTAACAGCGTATCCACGCTTTAATAGCTCATTATCTGAAGATGCTCAAACGCTAATCATCAAAAAATACATTAATATAGGTGTTGCTGTTGATACACCAAATGGTCTTGTTGTGCCAGTATTTAAAGATGTTGATAAAAAAGGCATTGTTGAACTTTCACGAGAACTTGCGGCAATTTCTAAAAAAGCGCGTGAAGGTAAATTGACTGGTAGCGATATGCAAGGTGGATGTTTCACTATTTCTAGCCTTGGTGGTATTGGTACAACCTCGTTTACACCAATTGTCAATGCACCAGAAGTGGGTATTTTAGGTGTATCTCGTTCTAGCATGAAACCAGTTTGGAATGGTAAAGAGTTTACACCACGCTTAATGTTACCTTTATCATTATCCTTTGATCACCGAGTGATTGATGGTGCGGATGGTGCACGCTTCTTAAGCCATATTGTTAACGTCTTATCCGACTTACGTCGTTTAGTGATGTAATTAAGGAGATCAAATTATGAGTCAAGATGTTAAAACGCAAGTTGTGGTTTTAGGGGCAGGACCAGCGGGTTATTCCGCTGCGTTCCGCGCAGCTGACCTTGGACTAGATGTGACCCTTGTTGAACGTTATTCAACACTTGGTGGTGTCTGTTTAAATGTAGGCTGTATTCCATCAAAAGCATTACTTCATGTTGCTAAAGTAATGGATGAAGCAAAATCATTAACTGAACATGGTATCCATTTTGGTACGCCGAGACTTGAATTAGACAAAGTGCGTGGCTGGAAAGAAAAAGTCATTAGTCAGCTGACTAACGGGCTTGCTGGCATGGCAAAAATGCGTAAAGTCAATGTGATTCAAGGTGAAGCTCAGTTTACTGGTAGTCATACCATGGATGTAACTTCATCAAAAGGGATCACTAAAATTACTTTTGATAATGCCATTATTGCAGCGGGTTCTCGTCCAATTAAGTTACCTTTTATTCCACATGATGATCCGCGTATTTGGGATTCAACAGATGCCTTAGCGCTAACCACCATTCCTAAAAAATTATTATTAATGGGTGGCGGAATCATTGGGCTTGAAATGGGTACTGTATACCATGCATTAGGTTCAGAAGTGGATGTGGTTGAAATGTTTGACCAAGTGATCCCAGCTGCTGATAAAGATGTGATTAAAGTCTTTACTAAGCAGATCCAAAAGAAATTCACTTTACGATTGGAAACCAAAGTGACCACCGTTGAAGCCAAACATGATGCAATTTACGTCACCATGGAAAAGAAAGACGGCACCACCGAAACCCATACTTATGATGCGGTATTAGTGGCAATTGGTCGTACGCCAAATGGTAAGTTAATTAGTGCAGAAAAAGCTGGTGTTAATGTCACGGATCGTGGATTTATCGAAGTGGATAAACAGATGCGCACCAACGTACCACACATTTATGCCATTGGCGATATTGTGGGACAACCAATGCTTGCGCACAAAGGTGTACACGAAGGGCATGTGGCAGCAGAAGTGATTGCTGGTAAAAAACACTTCTTCGATCCAAAAACTATTCCTTCTATTGCCTATACTGAACCTGAAGTAGCTTGGGTGGGCTTAACTGAAAAAGAAGCGAAAGAAAAAGGTATTGATTATGAAGTGTCAATCTTCCCATGGGCTGCATCAGGGCGCGCTATTGCTTCGGATTGTTCAGAAGGGATGACAAAACTCATCTTTAATAAAGCAGATAATCGCTTGCTAGGTGGTGCGGTTGTTGGCGTGAATGGCGGTGAATTACTAGGTGAAATCACTTTAGCTGTTGAAATGGGCTGTGATGCAGAAGATATTGCATTAACTATCCATGCTCACCCAACATTGCATGAATCAATCGGCTTAGCTTCTGAAATTTATGAAGGCTCAGTCACCGATTTACCTAATGCCAAAGCAAAGAAAAAATAGCGACAACAAGTTATTTATTTACTTAATAAAATGCCGTTAGCTTAAACTAACGGCATTTTATTTGTCTTAATATAAGCTAATTTATTTTTGTCAAAAACTTTCAGGAAACACTACGTTTCAGTAAAAAATTGAATTAAACGACTAAATGCAAATCCTAATGAAAACGAGAGATAAATAAGTTATTTATCATGATAACTTCCGTAATCGTCAATACGCTAATATTAGTTATTGCTGATAGGTATTTTTATATTACTAAAAAGATTAGAATACTTAGGATTTTATTCAGATGATTTATCGCAGATGAATTTGTCTGCAAGTATATAAAAAGATTTTTCAGAAAAACAATACCAATTAATAATAAATTGAAAAAATGAGGTTGATATGAATACACAGGAAATACAAACAAAATACGGCATTATTTATGCACGAAATGCATTGATATTATCTGACGTTAAATTAGAATGTATACCATTCACTTTGATGGTCAATACATCATTATCATTAGCAGGCTGTAAGCCAGAAATCTTAAATGTTCCAGAAGTTAAAGTTACATTTATTTTTAGTGATATTGATAGCTTATCTATTTATCTAATAGATGAATACCCATATGAAAAATATTCAAAATCTAGCTTTGATTTAGTTGATGAAGTTCATAAAAAAGGCAAGCAACGCGTAATTCTTAGTACTTATGATCATATTTTTGATGTTATTGGCAGATATAAAATTGAATATGATTAATTTATAGAAAAATACCAACATAAACCTATCTATTATAGGCCATGAACTGTCTAGTAACAATCGAGAGACTTTAAAGTGAGAATTGTGATGAATAAGACAAATCAAATTAGTAGGAGAAGCTTTTCCCTTAGATAAAATGGCTTGGAATTTTGATTCATAAGGTATAGGGATTAAATAAACAATCTTTAGATACAGGTAATCCGAGTTGACATGTCAGAACTGGATTTCTTGTTTGATAAATTACACAAGTATTCATTTTATTGAATTTAGCCTTTGTACTTTTTTGATTAGTATTTCTTGAATAATATAAAATGTACAAATGAGCCATTATATTATTCTTTATTACTTATCGGGTTCTTTTAGTCTTTTGAATCTAGATGAATGTCATTATATGTCGTGTTTGAATACTTTCTGAAAATAAAATAATCTGTAGCGATTAACAATAAGGTTGATAAACATGATAAATATCTAAATCAATCACATAGTCCACAGCAATATTTTTATCATATGGATAAATTTGATAACCATAACTAAGGCAAAAAGTGTGAGTGAAATTTTGGGTATCAACCATATTAAGAACAGTCATCATACGTGATTTTAACTGCTCTATTGATGTTATTTTTCCTGAAATTAATGTATTACCATAAAAACTTTCAATTTCAATTATCATTTTTTCAGATTTTAAAATTTAGCTTGTAATAGAATTTAATTAACGTAATTGATAAACAATAGAAGATTGGCACAGAATAAGTTTTTTTAACCAAAACCACAATCACAAAACTCAAGAAGACTAATATTGAATTTCGGATATACCGGGTATTTGCATATAACCTCAATCTCTTTGCTATATATTGTTTATGCGATATAAGCCTGATAACTAGTCCAAACTGTATTTTAAAGCAGATTAAGTATATAATGCCCCACAAATTTAATTAATTTCTATCATTTAAAATATATTTTTATGAAATCTTCAATTATCAGTAAGTTAGAAACGCTACAAGAGCGTTATGAAGAAGTTCAAGCATTGTTGTCTGATGCTTCGGTTATTGCCGATCAAAATCGCTTTCGCACACTGTCTAAAGAATATTCACAGTTAACTGGAGTGGTAAAGTGTTTTGCCGATTGGAAGCAAACACAAGAGGATATAGAGACAGCTAAAATGATGCTATCTGATCCTGAAATGAGCGAAATGGCGCAAGAGGAATTAAACGAAGCATTAAGTCGAATTGAAGAGCAAGAAAAGCAATTACAAGTGCTATTACTTCCTAAAGATCCTAATGACGAATATAACTGTTTTGTCGAAGTGAGAGCGGGAACGGGTGGCGATGAAGCAGCTATATTTGCTGGTGACTTAGCCCGAATGTATACACGTTATGCAGAATCACGCAATTGGCGCGTTGAAATTATGAGCGCAAGTGATGGTGAGCATGGTGGCTATAAAGAAGTGATTATGTTAGTCAGTGGTGATGGTGTTTATGGTCATTTGAAGTTTGAATCGGGTGGGCATCGTGTTCAACGTGTGCCAGAAACAGAATCGCAAGGTCGTATTCATACTTCAGCTTGTACTGTTGCTGTTTTACCCGAAGTGCCTGAGGCTGAAATGCCCGAAATTAATCCTGCTGATTTAAAAATTGATACTTATCGTTCATCTGGTGCCGGTGGTCAGCATGTTAATACCACTGACTCGGCTATTCGTATTACCCATCTACCGACTGGTATTGTGGTTGAGTGTCAAGATGAGCGCTCACAACATAAAAATAGAGCCAAAGCGATGTCGGTATTGGCAGCACGTATTCAAGATGCGGAACTACGCAAGCGTCAACAAGAAGAAGCCTCTACAAGACGTAATTTATTAGGATCGGGTGATCGTTCAGATAGAATTAGAACCTATAACTATCCACAAGGTCGAGTTACTGATCATCGAATTAACCTAACACTTTATCGTTTAGACGAAGTAATGGCAGGAAAATTAGAGATGCTAATCGACCCAATTGTACAAGAATATCAAGCAGATCAACTGGCCGCTTTATCGGAACAAGATGAATGACTTATTTACAATGGCTTAAGTGCGCATCTCAAACGTTAACCGATAGTGAAAGCCCAAAGCGAGATGCCGAAATTTTATTAAGTTATGTGACTCACAAAACGCGAACATTTTTAATGGCATTTAGCGAAACATTGCTTACTGATGATGAGCTAATTGCTTTATCTGAATGTTTAAAACGCCGGCAAAACGGCGAACCTATCGCTTATATTACTGGCGAAAAAGAGTTTTGGTCTTTAAAGTTTAATGTTTCTAACGCTACATTAATACCGAGACCTGATACCGAAAAATTAGTCGAATTAGGTTTAGAGTATCTACCTAAAGTGCCATGCGAAGTGTTGGATCTTGGTACGGGTACGGGTGCGATAGTTATCGCTATGGCAACTGAGCGTCAAGACTGTTTATTTACCGCAATTGAAAAAAATAAAGATGCGCTAATCTTAGCTCAACAAAATGCAAGGCAAATTGGGGTAAATAATGTTTATTTTTTACACGGAGATTGGTATAAACCAATCAAAAACCGCAAGTTTTCAATGATTGTCAGTAATCCTCCTTACATTGAACCAACCGATATTCACTTATCACAAGGTGATGTGCGTTATGAACCAAGAAGCGCTCTCGTTTCTGAAGATGACGGTTTAGCTGATATTAAACTAATTGTAAAAGGTGCAACTAAGCATTTAAACCAATATGGTTGGTTACTGATAGAACATGGTTGGAAACAAGGTGAAGCTGTGCAAACCATTTTTAAACAACACGGATTTCAATTAGTTGAAACTTTCACCGACTATAGTGGTAATGATCGAGTTACACTGGGTCGCTGGTTCAAACCTTAACTAGGAAAATTTTATTTATGATGCAGCAAAAAAAAGTAAATGTTGGTGATATTACTGTCGCTAATGATCTACCTTTTGTACTATTTGGTGGTATGAATGTACTTGAATCTCGCGATTTGGCAATGAGAATTTGTGAACATTATGTCGCTGTCACTAATAAACTGAATATCCCTTATATTTTTAAAGCGTCTTTTGATAAAGCGAATCGCTCATCAATCCATTCTTATCGTGGACCAGGCTTAGAAGAAGGGCTTAAAATATTCCAAGAGCTTAAACAACAGTTTGGTATTAAAATTATTACCGATGTCCATACCGAAGCGCAATGCCAACCCGTTGCTGATGTGGTTGATGTGATTCAATTACCGGCTTTTTTAGCAAGGCAAACGGATCTCGTTGTTGCAATGGCAAAAACAGGCGCAGTAATTAATGTTAAAAAACCACAATTTGTCAGTCCTGGGCAAATGGGTAACATTGTTGAAAAATTTGAAGAAGCGGGCAATAACCAAGTGATTCTTTGTGATCGCGGTAGTTGTTTTGGTTATGACAACTTAGTGGTGGATATGCTTGGTTTTAACATTATGAAAAAAGCCAGCAAAGGCTCACCAGTTATTTTTGATGTTACTCATGCCTTGCAGTGTCGTGATCCAATGGGAGCTGCATCTGGCGGGCGTCGTGGTCAAGTGACTGAACTGGCGCGATCTGGCATGGCTGTTGGTATAGCCGGATTATTTTTAGAATCACACCCCGATCCGAGTCATGCAAAATGCGATGGCCCATCAGCGTTACCACTTAATAAACTTGAACCTTTCTTAAAACAGATGAAAGCGATTGATGAGCTAGTAAAAAGCTTTGATGAAATTGATACTGAAAATTAAAAGTAACATATTTTTTAATTTGAAAGAATAGACTATTGATTGTAAATAATACATTCTTTTTCATGTCAATAAAAAGAGGAATCGAGTGATTCCTCTTTTTTTTACCTTATTGCTTTCTTCGTCTTATTTATCCGATTTACATCCATTTTTGTTTTTATAAGTTAATATCAATTTTCACTCGTGTTTTAAACTCAAAATCTGATTTTTTTATTTTTCATAATAAAAAAAGTTGTGATTTTTATCTAAAAAATCGTATAAATAATGGCTATTTTGGTGATTTAGATCACGATTTTAGATTGTTTAATTTGCTAGATAAAATATGTTTATGCATTATAAAACTGCGTATTTCAAGTCAATATCGCCATTGATAACGTTTTTATTAGGCTACACTGATTTGTATACGCTAATGAAAATAATGTGTCTTTCGAATTCTAAGAAAATATTAATCTGTTGTTCTGCTTGCCATGTAAGTTAGAGCTTGATGAATTTTATTATTAATTAAACAGAATAATTTTAGGAAAATAAAGATGAATATCTGTAATGCACAAATAATACCTCGACCATTTAATCCTTTAACTAAACTGATTTTATCCTTATCTATTTTAACCAGTGCAATCCCTGTTTATGCATCGGGTGTAAATGACTTTATTGAAGATTCTTCATTAACTGGTAATGTCTTTTTTTGGAATCGCGATCGTGATCGTAAAGATATCGAAACGGACAAATATAAAAGCAATATAAGACAATCAACCTTTAATAGTAATTTGGACTTCCGTTCTGGGTATATTGCCAATAGATTTGCTATCGAGCTAGGCGGTTATGGCGCTTGGGAAGTGAGTAATGGTGGCAATGGTCATCCAAATGAAATTGGATTTAGTGGTGCAAACACTCGTTGGGATGAAAATTGGAAGAAAGACGTCAGTGGGCTTAGCTTTTATAAAGCACAAGCGAATTTTAAAATCGATGAGTTATTGTGGCTGAAAGCAGGTTATATTCAACCTTCGGGACAAACGTTACTGGCACCACACTGGAGCTTATTACCGGGCACTTATCGTGGATTTGAATTGGGTTCCACGCTTGATTTTGATACAGCCGGTGCATTATCAATGTCTTACATGTGGACAGATAAATATAAAGCGCCATGGTATAAAAGGCTCTATGAATTCAAACAATGGGGCGCGGGTAAAAAAATTGATTATTTACATTCTGCTGGCTTGAAGTATGACTTCAAAAATAATTTATTACTAGAAAGTGCATTTGGCCAAGCGCACAATTATATGAACCAATTTTTTGGTAAAGTGTCTTATAAAATGGACGTGTTTGATAGCCCTCTGACCATGAGTTATCAATTTTATGGTGCTAAAGATCAGTCTCATAAAGGCAAAGATGTTTATGATGGTTTAGCATGGCTACAAGCGGCGACATTAGGTTATCAAGTTGGTCCTGTTGGTTTGCGACTTGAAGGGGTTTGTGTTAAAGCTGAAGGTGAGCAAGGATTCTTTTTACAACGTATGACACCTGATTATGCTTCATCAAATGGCCGTTTAGATGTATGGTGGAATTCACGTTCCGACTTTAATGCCAATGGTGAAAAAGCCCTGTTTGCTGAAATAACTTATGATTTAAGTAAGCTATCTTACTCTTTAGCAGGTTGGAAAACAGGGGCTTCTTATGCTTATGGTTGGAACGCAAAACCAAGCACTAATCGACAATTCAATCAAAAACAACGTTTGATTGAATCAGCATATAACTTTGATTTAGGGTATACCGTGCAAGAAATTTGGGCAAAAGATACGACTTTCCAATTGCACTACACCAAATATAACAATCACTCAAATAGTATACCAAGCTGGGGCGGTGGATATGGCAATATCTTTCAAGATGAGCGAGATATCAAATTCATTGTCACAATTCCATTCACTGTGTTTAGCGCTCAACCAAAGTAGGTAAAAATGATGAAAAAGATAAAAACCGCAATATTAGCCACTTCAATTGCTTCTTTGTTAAGTATGGGAGCAACCCAATCTGTTTTTGCTTCTCAACAAATTGTTGACTCAATGAGTTCACAACTCAATGTTAAATATGAGGTAATAGACAATCAAGCTGGGGAACATGGTGTAAATTGTTCAGCTTTAGGTGCTGATTGGGCTGCTTGTAATAAGGTGCAGATTTCGCTAAAGAATAATGGTCCAGCAATCAAGGATAAGGATTGGGTTATTTATTTTAATAATATCCGGATGATTTTAGCGGTAAATAATGAACAGTTCAAAATAACCCACATTACTGGCGATCTTCATAAAATCGAGCCAACAGAAAAATTTACTTCGATTCCAGCTAATGCCACGGTAAATATTCCGGTTATTGGTGAATATTGGATGGTAAGTGAAAGTGATTTAATGCCTCGTTGGTATATCACATCAAGTAATGCTAAACCCAAAATCATTGCTAATACTAACACGGGGACTGACAATTTATCGGCTTTTGTTGCACCGATTCAACAAAACTGGAAAAGGACAACCGATGATCACAATACACTAATGACACCTAATACTCGTTTCCAATATAATTCGGATATTAAGAAATTATCGGCAGAATCACTCCGCGGGCAAATTTTGCCAACACCTGCAAAAATGACATTAAAAAAAGAAGATATAACAATTGGTCAGCAAGGGGTGAATCTAATACTTAATGACTTAAATCAAGAAAGCTTAACAATTTTAAACACGGCGTTTAATGCGTTAAATATTCCCGTTACTCAAAATGGTTATAAAATAAAAGCGGCAATTGCTCCTGAACAATTCAAACAAGGACAATCAGGGGGATATCAATTAGATATTAAAAAAGATGAGGCTTTAATAACAGCTTACGACGAAAGCGGTATTTTTTATGCTGTACAATCCATTTTATCATTGATTCCCGTAAACGAACTTAAAACAATTCCAACACTAAATGTGTTTGATTCCCCCCGTTTTGCTTATCGCGGTATTATGCTCGATATTGGTCGTAATTTTAAATCAAAACAAGCCATATTACGTTTATTAGATCAAATGGCAAAATATAAACTCAATAAGTTTCATTTCCACTTAAGTGATGATGAAGGTTGGCGAATTGAAATTCCAGGATTACCTGAACTAACCGATATTGGTAGTAAACGCTGCCATGATCTTACTGAACAACATTGTTTATTACCACAATTAGGTTCGGGTCCCGAAAGGGATACGAATGGATCAGGGTTTTTAACTCGTCGAGATTATATAGAAATTGTAAAATATGCGAAAGCACGCTTTATCGAGGTGATTCCTGAAATTGATATGCCCGCTCATGCCAGAGCCGCAATTGTGTCAATGGAAGCACGTTATAAACGTTTAGTAGCAGATGGCAAAGAAGCACAAGCTAATGAGTTTCGACTAGTTGATCCAACCGATACATCTAATACCACAACAGTACAATTTTATAATCGTTTAAGTTATTTAAATCCTTGTCTTGATTCATCTAAACGTTTTGTCAATAAAATCATAGATGAAATAGCAAAAATGCATATTGAAGCTGGCCAACCACTTCACACTTGGCATTTTGGTGGTGATGAGGCTAAAAATATTCGTTTAGGTGCAGGTTATCAAGATCTACAAGCAAAAGATAAAACTGATGCTAAAGGAACGATAGATCAAAGCATAGAAGATCATCCATGGGCAAAATCTCAAGCCTGCCAAACCTTTGTGTCAAAAGGAAAGGTAAAAGATATTGAACATTTACCTAGTTATTTTGCACAACAAGTCAGTACGATAATAAAATCTCATGGCATTAACCATATGCAAGCATGGCAAGATGGCATGAAATATGCTGAGAATGCAAAATCTTTTGCGGTTGATAAAGTGACGGTTAACTTTTGGGATACATTATATTGGGGAGGATTTGATTCTGTAAATGAGTGGTCTAATAAAGGTTATCAAGTGATCATTTCTAATCCTGATTACGTCTATTTAGATATGCCATATGAAGTCAATCCAAAAGAGAGTGGTTATTATTGGGCAACGCGCTTTAATGATGAACGTAAAATATTTAGTTTCGCACCCAATAATTTGCCACAAAATGCAGAAACCTCAGTTGATCGCGATGGTAATCCATTTACGGCTAAGGGCACAATGAATTGGTCAGGCGCTTATGGCATATCTGCTCAGATTTGGACTGAAGATATTCGGACAGATAAAAAAATGGAATACATGACGTTTCCACGTTTGTTAGCAGTCGCCGAAAGAGCTTGGCATCAAGCCGATTGGGAACTTGGCTACCAAAAAGATCGTCAATTTGCTCAGGGAACAACGCATTATGTTGATCAACAAAAGCTACTTAATGATTGGGTTCGCTTTGCAAATTTAGTGGGTCAGCGTGAACTACAAAAACTTGATTTAGCTAGTATAGATTATCGCTTGCCTGTTCCAGGTGCTAAAATTGAAAACGGTCAATTAGTAGCCAATATTGTATTTCCTGGTTTAACCATTGAATATTCAACCAATCAAGGTAAAAACTGGCATCGCTACACTGAACCAGTAGGCATTAGAAAAGGCGAAACAGTCTCTATTCGTAGCGTATCGCCAAATCACAAAAGAACGAGCCGTATAGAAGAATTGAAATAGATTAAATTAACCCAATATTCTTATCCGTTGTTTAACGGATAAGAATAGTCAATAACAAAATAGATTAATAACACATTAATGAAGTGTGTCCATAAGTTCACTATCATCGAAATCGTCATCGCTTCCATCTTCAAAATAAGTGCCCCAACCGTCATAATTGACGCCAAATTGGGCGGTAAGAGTAATGATTTCGGCAATTTGCGCATTGATTAATTCAGCATTAAGCGGACTTTCGGCAATGATATCAAAACCGATAACAACGTTGCCCGCATCGTCAACATCTTCATCGGGATCGGTTGCTTCATAGCCTAACTTATAAGCTTCTACTGCTATTTTTTCTAGTTTATCAAAATCTTGCGATGAAACATGATGTTCAATAATATAAAGCGCATGAGGATCGCTACCATCGTCTAACAATTCTTGAATAATAGCGTTAGTATCTTGCTGAGCAAGAATAATTTGATCTTTCATAATATACCTTTTAGTGGTCATGCAAATTGTGTGGTATATTACACGTTTCAAAATAATTTTCGAGAAAAAAGTGATCGTTGATTTACATTCTCATACTACGGCATCGGATGGTGTTTTAACGCCCAGCGATCTTGTCAAAAGAGCGGTGGATAACCAAATCGATATTTTGGCTATTACCGATCATGACACCGTTAAAGGCTTACCTGAAGCTCAACAAACAATTGCTAATGAAAATTTGCCTGTTAAATTAGTTTGTGGTGTTGAAATATCAACGGCTTGGAAAAATAACGAAATCCATATTGTGGGACTCAATATTGATATTGAACATCCTCAATTATTGACACTATTATCATCACAAGAGCAAGGACGAATTAATCGAGCGTTGGCAATAAGCCAAAAATTGGCAAAGGTTAGTATTGAAAATGCTTATCAGCAAGCACAACAATTTGCGAAAGGAGACATTGTTTCGCGAGCTCATTTTGCAAGATTTTTAGTCGCTAATGGCTATGTTAAGGACATCAAACGCGCATTTAAAAAGTACCTAGGTAAAGGTGGGTATGCTTATGTGTCTGCAACATGGTGCAGCATTGCTGATGCAGTTAATGCCATTCACATGGCCGGAGGGCAAGCGGTGCTTGCGCATCCAAGTCGTTATGATCTAACCTTAACTAAATTGAAATTATTACTGAGTGAATTTAAAGACTGTGGTGGTGATGCAATTGAGGTTTCGCAAAGCAGGCAAACGCAAGATGATTTACATCGATTAGCTAAATTAGCCAATGAATTTGATATGTTAGCATCGCAAGGTTCGGATTTTCATGATTTAGTTAATTATTTAGACTTAGGCAAAACAATGCCATTGCCAGGTAGCGTTACGCCAATTTGGCATAATTGGCAATAGTAATTAAATCAGGATTAAATGGCTGTATATTGGCATTTGGTCAAAATATTGACGGAATTACGCTAAACATTGAAAAATAAACTAAAAAAATTGATATAGAAGAAAACTATGAGCCAAATTTTTTATATTCACCCAGATAATCCGCAAACTCGATTATTAGATCAAGTTGTTAAAATATTAAATGACGGTGGTGTTATCGCTTTTCCGACTGATTCAGGCTATTCATTGGGTTGCTTACTGGATAACAAACATGGCGTTGATCGCATCTGCCAAATTCGTCAGCTGGATAAACATCACAATTTTACTTTAATGTGCCGTGATCTTTCAGAGCTATCTTGCTATGCTTTTGTTGATAATACGACTTTTCGATTATTAAAAAATAATACACCGGGCAAATATGTGTTTATTTTACAAGCGAGTAAAGAGGTGCCACGTCGATTAATGAACGAAAAACGTAAAACCATTGGATTACGTGTACCAGATAATAAAATTGATTTAGCGTTACTTGAATTATTAGGGCAACCATTAATGAGCGCAACGTTAATTTTACCTAATGATGATCAAGCGCAATCCGATCCCGACGAAATAGAAGATAAAATTGGTCATCAGCTTGATGCAATTGTGCACGGAGGCTATATAGGTGAGCAACCCACGACCGTGATTGATTTAACTAATAGCTATCCAGAAATTATTCGTCAAGGAAGTGGCGACACTAAACCTTTTGAATAAATGACCGTTTTTTATTGTCGATATTTAGGCAATAGAGTGAATAGTAAAAATGATACCTGAGAAGGTAACAGCGAGGATAATATGAAAAATAGCAAATCTGCATTCCCACAACGAGGCAAAAAGACAAATAGCGTTAAAGCTAAAGAAAGCCAATCTTATGAAAAAACGAAAGCGTCAAGTGCACCAACTGTGACACGAAAAACTTCGGTACATGATAATACTGAAAAACTGCAAAAAGTATTAGCCAATTTAGGTAACGGATCGCGCCGCGAAATTGAAGCCATGATTATAGCCGGTAAAATCAGTGTGGATGGTAAAATTGCCACTTTAGGTGATCGCGTTGATGTGAATGCAACCCCTAAAATACGTATCAACGGGCACTTGGTTCAGCTTCGAAGCAAAGAAAAAGAAATTTGTCGCGTGCTTGCTTATTACAAACCGGAAGGTGAAATTTGCTCACGTCATGATCCACAAGGTCGAGCCACTGTTTTTGAACGTTTGCCTAGGTTGAAAAATGCTCGCTGGATCAATATTGGTAGACTTGATATTAATACATCAGGTTTATTATTATTTACAACAGATGGTGAACTTGCAAATCGCTTAATGCATCCAAGGCACGAAATTGAGCGTGAATATGCTGTGCGTGTATTTGGTAATGTGACTGATCAGCAGATTAATCAACTTCGTAAAGGAATACAACTAGAAGATGGCCCAGCCTCATTTCAATCGATAAAAGCACAAGGTGGCGATGGGCTTAACCAATGGTTTAATGTCGTAATCACCGAAGGACGTAATCGCGAAGTGCGCCGTATGTGGGAAGCTATCGAGGTGCAAGTTAGCCGATTATTACGTATTCGTTATGGTAATATCACTTTACCTAAAGGATTATCGCGTGGAACTTGGATGGAACTGGGTATTGACTCAGTCAATTACTTACGTGAACTAGTCGGTTTACCACCAGAAGCCAAAAGCTTTACAACAAGTTCATCCTCTGACAAACGAATAGCAAGACCTAAGCGCGTAAAATTCAATCAACAGACTAAAACTACTCGTCAAAAAGTAGCCCAAAAAGCAACCCGAAAATAACCTTTATAAATAGGAAAACGACGAGTTGTTTACACGTTAAGACTAAAAAAACTCATAAGGCGTTTTTACCCAAAATCGCTTTATGTGGTTTAACCCTATTATAAAAGTTAATAAATTGCTTAAATTTTTATTGGCAAGCGGTTTTTTTGAATGCTTGATTGCCACAATGGTTATCATACGAATTACCCCATAGTCACTACCAATCCTCAATTAATGACGAAACGGTATAGAATCCTGAATATTTTTTACAAAAATATAACCTAAAATGAACATCACATCTTCATTAAAACCCCTATTGCTTTCAGCTTGCCTACTTGTTTGTGGGCAGATAGTTTTTGAATGTTTGATTGATACAATGATTATCACACGTTTTAACCCATAATGGCTGCAAATTCTCAATTAATGACGAAACGGTATAGAATCCTGAATATTTTTTACAAAAATATAACCTAAAATGAACATCACATCTTCATTAAAGTTTCTATCGCTTTCGGTTTTCTTATTTGTTTGTGGGCAAAAGGTGTATGAATGTTTTATTGATACAATGATTATCAGACGTTTTAACCCATAGTGACTACAAATTTAATTACGAAACGGTATAGAATCCTGAATATTTTTTACAAAAAATCTAACCTAAAAAGCGAACATTTAGCTTGCCGTCTTAATTTATCTTCAATCGAGCTTTTTTAACGGAATATAAAAGGTTGGATAGTTGGCTATAAAGCGTTTAGCCATATAGGTGACAGTGATTCTTCTTTATGATATCAATGTCATATCGCTTGTCTGTGATATGGCGTTAGTTTGTTTTAAAGATGATTAATTTGTGGCTCAACTTTAGCAAAAAAAGTTAATAAATTAGAGCAAATTTATAATAAACTCATCAACCAGCTTATTAATTAAGCTCAATTAAAACAGTTTTCATCATAATAAATAGATGAACGAGCACAAAAATAAAATAAATTGAAAGGAAAATTATGCGTATAATCATAGCTGTTTTTTTTATGTTTTTATTAACTGCTTGCCATACACGTACAGCAGAAGATGCTTATAAAGAAGGAAAATATTTAGAAAGTATCAACCTATTGGGTGATAGTATTGAGGACAAAGGTCCTGCAGAATTTGGAAAACAAGATATACAACGACTGCAAAATATAGTCAGTAATGTCATGCAACATTACGAAACAAGCCTTTTAAACACCAATAACTTGGATTATGCCACGCGAATAAAATGTTACGAAAACCTATTAGCTATGAAAATGCGATTAACTGATCGTTTTTATAGCCAAGAAATCAGCTTTTTCGATAACAAATATGACGTGACTCAATTACAACAGACTATTGCTAAAGAGTACTATAATTATGGCAATTCAATTACTGGCACCGATAGTGAAAGTTACAGAATAAGAGCCGATTTATATGGAAAAGGGCTTGAGCAATATAACTATAAAAATATTGAAAGCTTGTACAAAAATGCCAATAAAAAATATATGCAACTTGCGGCTAAAGAGTATTATGATCAAGGAAAAATGTTCGAACAGCAAGGTAATTATAAAGCTGCTGCGGATGCATTTAGTAATGCTTCGGAGGTATATAAACCGCTTGGCAAGTACAAAGATAGTGATAAACTTTCTATTGATAATGATAGAAAATACTGTACTCAACAAGCAGAAAATGCTTATGAACAAGCACAACAACTAGAAAAGACTGCAACGCATCGTTATCAATTTCGTGAAATTGCTAAATATTATGCCTCGGCTGCTTCTGCTTATCGTCAATACGGATCTTTTCGCGATGCAGATTCACAAGCAAATAATTATACAAAAAAAGGAAAAATTAAAGTTTATTATAATTCTTTAGAATTAAAATCTTTTGTATTAGATATATTAAGTAAGGACTTTATAGAATTCATTGCTTATCAACCAAGTCAGGCAGATGTCACAATCCGAATTACGACAAACGTTGAATTTTCTGATCTTGGGGAGTCTGTTAACAATGAAACCAAAACCGAACAAGTCTTTGATAAATTTGTTGAAGTGTCTGACGAAAACGGCAATAAAAAGCAAGTTAAAACCTACAAAGATCAGCAATTTAATTTAAAAACGGTGACGCATAGTAATAAATTAACCTTGACCACTGAAATTGAGGTTCATGGCGTCTATAGTTACAGTAAAAAATTTGACATTGTTCAAACATCGGCAAAACATGATTATATCTATTCTGGTAATGTGCCCTCTAATTTGCGTAACCACAGTGAAGGAGTGTTGAAAACTAAAGATAGCTTGCTTCAAGCAGCAAAAGAACAGCAATTAACCGAACTAAAATCACGGTTTGACGATATTATTAGAGATCTTTCATATTTGTAACTAATTGAAGTTTATATTTTAATTTTTACAAAAGATAATCTAATCTCATCAGTGTGCATAATATTTATATGCAAAGCAAAAATAAAATCCCACTAACAACATTATTTATTGTTTGTGGGGTTTTTATTTAATATAGATGATTAACTATTCAAGCCCAAGCACCATTCGTCCATTTTTGGTTGCTACATTAATTACATTATCTAAATCTGTATAACGGCATCCGGTCACTAATAATTTAAGTTCTTCCCACATATTGCCAGTTGAAAATGGCAACATATAATCGCTGACATTATCTGTACCGATTGCAACGGGAATACCTGCTGTGGCAAGTTCATCAACTGGGGTGAGTGAGTTACGAGTAGGGCCTTGTTCTTCGCGACGTGGGCTATCGATCCAAGCAAATGGGCAGGCAATTACCATCATTTTTGCTTCTTTCATTTTTTTATAGAGTTTTTGGCGATATTCTAAACTGTGGGCTGTGATCGAAATACTATGAATGGCAACAACGCGACCATGCATACCATGTTCAAGGGTTTTATCGGTAAGTTGTTCCGTTTCAATCTCATCTTGAGAATTAAACTGGTCAACATGTACGTGCACCATTTTGCCTAATGATTTACCCGTTTGCATTAGCACATCAAGATGCTTCAGTCCCATTCCTTCACCATGATCGCGCTCATCACGACGTGGTAAACCGCCAATAATATCAACTAAATCAGCGCCTTTATCGAACCAATAACGAGCCTCTTTATCGATAACGCCTTTAAGTGTTTGATTGACTAATTTTATAGTGATGTCATTTTTATAGGTTTCACGTGCTCTTAACGCCCCTTTAATTGCCCGTTCTTGAGCGATAGGGTCAATATCAACAAACGATCCCATTGCACTCACTCCTTGCTCAATCATCCGCTCAACCGCCATACTAAAATGGCGATAGTAATCATCTTCGCTCATTGATGCTTTGACTTTATCTAATGTATCCCATTTTTCAATTAAGGTCTGTTTTTGATAGACATCAAAACTATCAACCGAAATAGTAAAAGCACGATCGGCATGCATATGAGCATTAACCCATCCGCCATTTTGTTTAATTTTAGTCATTAAATAGGCTTTTAAACTTTGGTCTCTTGTAGTTAACAACATGTTTTTATGTTCAATCATAATGTGCCTCTAATGCAATCATTTTGAATAAAGTGGATAAAATCGAGCGCAATAGGCAAAAAAAATCCCCCAAAAAGGAGGATACAAGTAATATCAATAATTTTAGTGATTAAGATTATTGATTTACAAATGTTCATTGCGCTTATACCTTATCGATTAAAAATTGCAGAAATTCTAACCAAAATATTTTTAATGGCAAGGACTATAATTGATGAAATATATAAATAAATAAAATGGTTAAAGTATTATTTTTTAGATTTTCTACTAACAAAAAAGCGTTCAATAAATACAAATTACTCATAAAATAAAAAATTAAATGATAACTTATTATTTAATAATCATAATTGAACGTCACAAAAATGAGATTATTTATCTTATTATTCTGTTTTGGATTATTGGTGATGCCAAGCGTATACTGTACTAACCAATTATTGTGAAATATAGGGCAGTTAACATGAGCCAATTAAATATTGTTGCTACAATCACCGTTAAACCAGAATTTTATGATGCATTTCAACCGATATTTAAACGATTAGTTGCAGGTAGCAGGGCCGAAACAGGTTGTGTGCGCTATGAGCTTAATCAAAGTATTGATAACCCCAATATCTTTATTGTGATCGAAACATGGGCTTCACAGCAGGCAATTGATTTTCACAATGCAACGCCTCATTTTGTTGAATTTGCCAACTTTGCTAAAGATCACGTTGATGGGTTAGAGATTAATATTGTTAAACAAATCATGTAGCTTAAAAGTACAAAATATTAAGTGTATTAGCAAAACTGCCACCCATGCATTCACATCGGTGGCGGTTTACCTACATTTTATCAACCGTCTTAATACCTAACATATCAAGACCAGTTTTCAGTGTTTTTGCTGTTAAACAAGCCAATTTCAAGCGGCTTTGCTTCAAGCTTTCGCTGTCGGCCGTTAAAATAGGGCAGTTTTCATAAAAACTTGAAAACAGCGTCGCAATGTCGTAAAGATAAGCACAAAGTACATGCGGCGTACCTTCCCTTGCCACAGTTGAAATTGTTTCGTCAAATTGAATTAAACGAGTTGCTAAGGCACGCTCTTTATCGGTTTCTAAACTAATATTACCTGTTAAGCTGTCTTCGGTAATATTTGATTTTTTAAATATTGATAACACACGGGTATAAGCATATTGTAAATAAGGTGCGGTATTGCCTTCAAATGACAACATATTATCCCAATCAAAAACATAATCGGTGGTACGATTTTTAGAAAGATCGGCATATTTAACTGCACCGATAGCCACTGCATCGACGATTTCGGCAAGCTCGCTTTCAGTTAAGTCAGGATTTTTGCTACGAATTAATGTTGTCGCACGTTCACAAGCCTCGTCTAGCAAATCATTTAATTTAACAGTATCACCAGAACGTGTTTTAAACGGTTTACCGTCTTTACCTAGCATCATGCCAAACATATGGTGCTCAAGTTTTAATGATTCTGGCACATACTTGGCTTTATGAATAATTGTCCAAACTTGCTCCAAATGCTGATGTTGGCGAGAGTCAGTATAATAAAGAATACGATCAGCGTGTAACGTTTCGTAACGGTATTTTGCGCAAGCAATATCGGTTGTAGCGTAAAGATAGCCACCATCCCGTTTTTGGATGATAACACCCATCGGCTCGCCTTCTTTATTTTTATACTCATCTAAAAACACAACAATCGCGCCTTCGCTTTCAACGGCTAGCCCTTTTTGTTTTAAATCGGCAACAATACCCGGTAGCATACTGTTATAGATGCTTTCGCCCATGGTGTCTTCAAGCGTTAACGTAACATTTAAACGTTTATAAGTGGCAATATTTTGCGTCATGGTAATATCAACCAACTTTCGCCACATCTCGCGACAATACTCATCACCGCCTTGCAGTTTTACTACATAGTTACGGGCTTTTTCGGCAAACACTTCGTCTTCGTCATAGTATTTTTTGGCAGCGCGATAGAAAGATTCTAAATCTGAAAGATCCATATCATTGGCATGCTCATTTTGCATTTTTTCAAGATATGCAATTAACATACCAAATTGCGTTCCCCAATCACCAACATGGTTGGCACGAATAACGTTATGCCCTAAAAACGATAAAACGCGAACACTGGCATCACCGATAATGGTTGAACGCAAATGCCCGACATGCATCTCTTTGGCGACATTAGGCGCTGAATAGTCAACCACAATGGTTTGTGATTTTGCGGGCAAAGTAATATTAAGTTTATCACTGTTTAAAGCAATTTCATTTTGCTCAGCAATCCAGCTATTTTTTAAAAAAATATTGATAAAACCAGGACCGGCAATTTCAACTTTTTCGGCGATATCATTAATATCGAGATGTTGTAAAACCGCCTGAGCAAGATCCCGAGGGGGCATTCCGAGTTTTTTGGCAACAGCCATAATGCCATTCGCTTGGTAATCACCAAATTGTGCTTTAGCTGATTGCTTAATTAGAGCGTCGCAGTTTTTATCTGCACCCGCCATAATCATCGCTTGCGAAACACGTTGCGTTAATAATTGTTGAATATTCACACTAAACCTAATCGATTATAATAAAATGACCAATATCATACCGATAAAGTGACAAATTGTCACTGATCGCATAAAAGAGGAGAATGGTTTTTAATAAAAAAGAATGTAAAAAATTTGAAGTGAAATTGCGTCGCTAGCTCAATCTTTTTGCGGATGTTTTCTATTTTGTCCCAAAATCCATTTCAAATTAGCTACCTTTCAAGCGTGATAATCGGCGTAATGATAAAATCATCTAAACATAAAATGCCCGAAACAAAAATAGCTTTCTAAAACAAAAAATAATTTTCATATTCAAACGCATAGTTATCTGAAAGTTTTTGACAAGGTTTGCAAAACTTTTCACTAAAAGCTCAATGAAGATTACCATTAATTGCGTTTAACAAATCCTTACAAAATGTTCAGACCAAAGAGTAGTTCGAAATTTTTTAACGATACTGTACGCTTGCATCTTATGACCATAATTTCTTAATCGCAGGCGCTAATGGAATTATATTTTGATTTAGATATAGGCGGGGGTAGTTAGTTAACTTGGAAGTCAGTCACTCACAAAGGTATAACGGCCATCACTAGTTCTAGTATATGGGTTATTCTAACCGATCTAAAAGCAACCGATGTTCAAAAGCAAACTAACACATCTAGTCCAGTGAACAAACTGTGGTTACGTGTTTTTTAGGGATTTCGCATAGATTCTTCTCACTTGAAAATTATTCCAATAGCTATTTTTTAACCAAAAGTCTAAAACGACTAAAACCTAAATAATTATTTTAATTAAATAAATCATCTTATGTGATCCACACTCTGATAAAAACTGAATCGATAGCTCTTAATAAATCTTTACAAAAAAAATTCCCTGAAAAAACTAGCTAATCTTTTTTTTAACGGCTATAATTTCACCGATTAAAAGTAGCTTGTTTAGTAAGCGAAGAAATATAAAAAGTGAAATAAAACAAAAAAAATTACTTTATGGATTAGCCATGATACATTATCATCGTTTTAGAGACCAGCAGTCTTATATCTTAAAATTATTAAATAAACCTATTAGGCAAATTACTACACTCATCTTGTTAATATCTTGCAAATTATTATCGAAATTATTCCGAAAAGTCCCGTTGGCATTGGCTCTATTGTTGTTATTGCCGTATTCATTGAATTTACAGGCGGTAAGCAGTAAAAATGGTCGAGGGGGTAATCGTAGTGATTCAATAATGGTACCACCATCACCATTCATCAATTTCGTTAGGCCAAATCTGGTTTGGGGTACACATGAAAATGCTGGTCCTGTTGACATATGGAATCCCAAAAAAGGATTCTTTGTGAAATCAATCAATCCCTCATCATACGAGCTTAATTTTCCAACTACGGGCGCTAATGGATTATATTTTGATTTAGATATAGAGGGGGTTGATGCAAGGCAGTTGACTTGGGAACCCGTTACACATGAGGGCATAACTGCTACAGTGCAATGGAAGATAGGAGTATGGGATGGGTGGTTTGATGGTCCAGAAGATGTGCTGCGAGTTACCATAACAGGTCCTAGATTAGATGACAGTGAAGTTGATGAGAACGGTAATTATCTTGATATCGGTCAAAAACCAACTTACCCAGGTCTAATTTATAAGCCAAATTTACCGCAGACATTCGAATTAGTGGGTAAAGATAGCGAGGGTAATGGGGTTGTAACATATGGATTTGTATTACAAAAATGGTTTCTCGTTCGCGACATATGGGATATTGAGAGTGCTCCAACCCATGCTGAGTGGTGTGATGGTTTAGGTTATCGGCTTCCAAAAGTAAAAGATCTCACTAACGCAGTCTGCCGTGGTTATAACTCAAGCCAATGCAGAGGGGCAGGTGCCATTGGCGCCACGCCGTCATCGACAGGTAATCATTACCAGCGTCAAATAGGGGCAGGGCTCTTTTCTGAGTGGGGCAAAATGTATTATTACATCGGAGCAGAATTTGGTGGCGACGACTTCCCGACGACTGACTCTGCAAATGGCGTTCCATTTTTCACGGTGGCTTCATTCGACGGTCAAATAATGAAAGGTTATGAGAGCACCCCACTCCACCCGGTTATCTACGATGGCCTTTGTGTCACTCCTTAGCTTTTTTCTTGCGACTAAAGAAAATATACCCTGCGTAAAAGCAGGGCTCTGTTGAGGTTTTGTAGTGTGTTTGTTGTTGAAATTGCCTCTAGATGTGTTTTTTAAGTCTGTGTTATCGTAAATATGAGTTTATTGATAATTGAATTGGGTAGTTAAGGCGTCAATCCCGCTAATATTAGTTGACTGCAGTTGCACTTTGATGGCCAGATTGAAACGGTTATTTTTGCTTCTTTGATGATTAAAGAATTACCCTATTTATCCTATGTGTTGTAATGTGCCTTTTGGTCTTGCTATTGTAATCAGCTGTGGTATTAAGTAAAGGTTGATCACCCGTTTGCCTTCCTAATTCCGCCGATATTGAATTTGAATGGCAATTTTCTGGATAATTATTGATTGAATCGCCATGATTGCGATCTTGCTGACCATCAAGGCGACTTAATGCAAAATACCATTAAGGTCATCATCTTGATTAAGCCTTTATGATAACCTCTATCTGAAAAATTGCTTTTTTAGATGAACCCACTTCAGCCTTGATTTATATCACCTACAACAGATCTTAAGATTGTTAAAACAACTTGCTCATAAGCGGAAATTGGCGGTATATTGTGTATTGTATGATCTCAATTTAGCGGCATTATTATATGCCGTCAAAATTTTATTAATTCATCAGGGTGAAATTATTGAACAAAGCACATCCAAAGACGTTCTGACAATGGATAATATTTGTCGCTAGCTGGGGTTAAGTTGGGTATTTATCAGCACCCTGATAATTCTTGTGTCCTTCAAGTTTATTTAATGCCTTAAGCAAAATAAACACTAATTATTGACTCCATTTTAATCTAAATTCAGTATATAATTTGAAAAAACAATAATAAATGGTACTAGTAATGACGAACCAAGATAGTGAAAGTGTGATTTCTGTTTCTCATCTTTTAGATGCTCAACCTGCTTTTGTCTGTCAATTAGACGGTAAAGGCAAAGCAATGCCACTTAACGAACAGAGTAAGCCTTCCATTTCGCAGCCATTTTGGATCCATCTAGATTTTGCCAAGCAAGAAACGATTGATTGGATAAATGCTACAGATCTTGTTCCTGATTTGATCAAAAACGAATTGGTAAAACCAAACCAAATACCTAAAGAAATCCGTTTTGAATCAGGGGTTTTAGTTGTGTTAAAAGGAGTTAACTTTATTCCTAATGAACTTCCCGATCCTATTGTTACCTTTCGTTTTTTTATTACCGATAACATGATCATTTCAACTCGGCATCAAGAAATTGCAGCTATTGCTGAATTAAAAGATCGTTTAGAAAAAGGTATTGGACCTGTGGATGTGGCTGATTGGTTGATTCAAATGTCAGATTTAATTAGTGATCAAGTTAATTTATCTTTTGATAGTGTTCACAATAAAATCATTAAGTTAGAAGAATCTGTATTAAATCAACGTATTTTTTCTTATAAAGAAATAGGTCGTGTCCGTAAACAATTGATCGTCTTACGTCGATTATTATCACCACAACGTGATATTTTTGTGAAGATTTCAACAGAACGAATATCATGGATTGACGATAACGATCGTCAGCGATTACACGATATTTCTTATCAACAAAATCATTATGTGTCTGATATAGATAGCTGTTTATTACGAATAGCCTCAATTATGGAGCAGATTAATAGTTTCTTGGCTGAATCGACCAATAAACGAATTTATTTAATGTCGCTATTTACTATTATCTTTACGCCGATTACTTTTTTAACCAGTTTGCTGGGGGTCAATTTAGCCGGTATTCCCTTTAGCCAACAGAATTGGTCTTTTAATGGGTTAATATTATTACTTGTCGTGATTTGTTTGGTTTCAGTTATTTGGCTTAAATATAAAAAATGGTGGTAATTAGACTCATCTTTTTAGAAAAGTGAATAATAGTTTATACCTTTTGGAATTTTTAATGAATAGTCATTTTTATGCAATCTAATCAGTCTTATCGTTTATTTATTGCCGAAAAACCTAGCTTAGCTCGGGCTATTGCCGATGTATTACCTAAACCTCATCAAAAAGGCAATGGCTTTATTAAAGCAAGTAATGGTGATGTTGTGAGCTGGTGTATTGGGCATTTATTAGAGCAAGCCACGCCAGAAGTCTATGATCCTCGTTATAAAAAATGGGCGATTAGCGATTTACCCATCGTGCCCGAACAATGGATATTAATGCCAAAAGAAAATACCAAAAAGCAATTTAATATTTTGGTGGATCTGATTAAATCAGCCGATCAAATTGTGCACGCAGGCGACCCAGATAGGGAAGGGCAGTTATTGGTTGATGAAGTCCTAAATTATTGCCAATTACCGCCAGATAAACGCAAAACAATACAGCGGTGTTTAATCAGTGATTTGAATGCTAGCGCTGTTGAAAAATCCTTACAACAATTACGCAGTAACCAAGATTTTATTCCTTTGTCCACCTCGGCATTAGCAAGAGCTCGAGCCGATTGGCTTTATGGTATTAATATGAGCCGGCTTTGTACTATTGTTGGGCAAAAAAACGGTTATCGAGGCGTATTATCAATAGGGCGAGTGCAAACGCCTATTTTAGGATTGGTGGTTAGGCGAGATTTAGAGATAACGCAATTTGTACCTAAACCATTTTATGAAGTTTTTGCTGTGCTGCAAACCAAAGATAATGAAATATTCAAAGCGAAATGGCAACCCAGCGAAGCCTGTGCACCTTATCAGGATGAAGAAGGGCGTGTATTAGTCAAAAAGTTAGCCGAAAATGTTTGTCAGCGCATTAATAATCAATCTGGAAAAATTGATAAAGTCAGTAATAAAAAGAAAGAACTAGCGCCACCAATGCCATTTAATTTATCGGCATTGCAAATTGAAATGGCTAAAAAAAATGGATTGAGCGCTCAAGATGTGCTCGACATTTGCCAATCGTTATATGAAAAACACAAATTAATCACCTATCCAAGGTCGGATTGTCGCTTTCTACCCGAAGAACATTTAAAACAAATTACAGGCGTAAAGTCCGCCATTGAAAATAATTGCCCTGAACTACAAACTGCTATTGGTGATGCTAATTTTGCATTACGTTCCAAGGCTTGGAATGATAAAAAAGTTGAAGCACATCACGCTATTATTCCAACTTTGCGCAAAGCTAGAATGGAAAACTTAACTGATAACGAAAAAGCGGTGTATCAAGTTGTGGCAACGCAATATTTAGCTCAATTTTACCCAGCTTATAAATATGCTGAATTGCAAATTGATGTTGACATTCAAGGGGGCAAATTTATTTCTAAAGCCAACCAGATGCTTGATGAAGGTTGGAAAGTTTTATTTAGAAGTAAAAACTACCAAGCTGAAACCGAGACAAATGACAATGAAAGTAATGGTTTATTAACTAAATTAGTTAAAAAGGGCGAAACTGTGCAATGTATTGATACCGAGCTGGTTAGTAAAGAAACCCAACCGCCAAGACCTTTTACTGATGCAACATTATTGTCTGCTATGACAGGAATTGCCCGATTTGTTAAAAATCCTGAAATCAAAAAAATACTGCGTGAAACCGATGGCTTAGGCACTGAAGCAACAAGGGCCGGCATTATTGAATTGTTATTTAAACGCCAATTTTTAACTCGTCAAGGTAAAGCAATTCGCTCAACTGACGTGGGTAAAAATTTGATTTTGTCGCTACCCGATATCATGTCGATGCCTGATATGACCGCACATTGGGAATTACAATTGGACGAAATTAGTAAAAAAGCGTTTTCATATCAGCAGTTTATGCATCAGCTCAACATATCACTATTAGAGCTGGTTAATCAGTTAAAAAATACCAGACTGAATATTCGGGCTTGATTTCATGTAAACAAAAAATAGGATAACTTTTAACAATAACGTTTCATCCTATTTATTAAAATAGTCATATTGACTGACTATTTTAATCTCATAGCTGAATTTGTTATTTTTCTGATGTGCTAATTTCTTCTAAAATAGTGGTATTAATTTTATTTTTATCTTGAATGATTTTAGCTAATTCATTATTTGCTCTTTGTAAAAAGCTGCTGTCTTTTGAAATTAAAAGATAGGTTTTAAATCGTTTAAGCGGCTCTAATGCAAAGCAAAATAAAGCGATCATAATAATAAAGACTGTCAAAATAGCAATAATGACATTAATTATCCAAGTTGAACTAAAAATGGTAATTATATTAGAAAGCAACATAATAAATGCGAACGCAAATGCAACACCGCTAAGCATAACTTCTTTAATTAAATAGGGTTTCAGTGGCGTAATACGATTTTTTACAATCCCAAAATATTGAGTTAAGGAATCTAATTGAGTCAGTTTAATAAGATGATTAACATCGGCATTCACGAGTGAAATGGCAATACTTTCTTTGTCAATATTGCCGGATTTGTAAAAGCAGACCTTTTCCCAAATGAGCCTTTTTTTAATGTTATTTAGATAATCTGTCTGATATTTTGGATGAGGAATTTTTTCTAAAATATCGGTATATTTAATGATATTATCAAAACCGTTATGTTTAGTGCGTTTTTTATAAATAAATGCAACCAAAGAAAGTACAAAAATAATCACTAAATTGAACCAATTATCATGGAGTAACTCAGAAAGTTCCATTTAAAATATTCCTGTTAATTAATCGTGAAGTGATTGTATCTTATATTAGGTAAGTTGGGTATAAATTCGATATAAAATGAAGATAAAAACGGCGATAAATGCTGTTCCCTAACAATTATCACTCTTTTTAGGCTATATGGGTTGACTTCTGTTTCGGAAAGGCGTATAAAATGCCCGCCTTTTGAGCTTTTCTTCCTTTTTTAGCTGTTATGGAAGTTAAAAATGAGGGTGAAGGGAAGTTGAAATACAAAGTGAAGAGTTCAATTTACAGGAGAAATATGGACACTCAATCGGGTCACCCCAAAATGCGGGGAGACAATTTTAAACACATCATTATCGGTTAATGAACCTGTCTAAATCACTATTTTTTCAGTTCACAAGCCGAAATTGATAAAACGGTAATGGTGAACGATATGCATTTTTTTACACGCTATCACACAAACTCAAAACATCAATGCGCACAAAGCTTAATGTTGCGTATTTTACATCTTTCAGAAAAACATTTAGAACCACCGAGTTGTATCTAAATTCTTAATTAATTCTATTTGCTAATTAAATTTAATGCTCAGCACTAGCTATACAAAATAGCTTTATGGGCTAGTTTTGCTATGCACTAAAAATTTTAGCTCATCTCAAAATTTAATGACTTATCGTTACTTGGTAACAATGAGTTGGCATGCTTTTGCCAAAATTATGAATATAGGTACTCATGATGACAAAAAATACATCAAAAACCAAAGCACAAAATAGTGTAGATATCAAAGCTATCAACGAAGCACAAAACAGCCTAGATAGCATTTTATCTAAATTTCAATCCAGCCTTTCAGGATTAACACAAGAAAGTGCCAAATCGAGAATTGAACAATATGGTAAAAATGAAGTCGCACGAGAAAAAGCGCCATCAGTGATAGTGCAACTATTAATGGCATTTAATAATCCATTTATATTTGTATTATTAGCATTGGCCATCGTCAGTTTTGTAACTGACTTTTGGTTGCCTTTGCAAAATGGTGAAGAAACTGATTTAACTGGGATTATTATCATCCTAACCATGGTATCGCTCAGTGGGTTATTGCGTTTTTGGCAGGAGTTTAGATCAAACAAAGCGGCTGAAGCGCTAAAATCAATGATTCGCACAACCGCAACCGTGCTAAGACGTGCACATAAAGATATGACCCCAGAGCGCATTGAAATTCCATTAAGTGAAATTGTTCCAGGAGATATTGTTTATTTATCAGCAGGTGACATGATCCCAGCGGATATCCGATTAATCGAATCTCGTGACTTATTTGTTAGTCAAGCTGTACTCACTGGCGAATCGATTCCGGTTGAAAAATACGACACATTAGGTGCGGTAACACAAAAAAATACCGATAATATCGAAGCATCAAACATTAATAAAGATAATTTACTTGATGTTAATAACATCTGTTTTATGGGCACTAATGTTGTCAGTGGCACCGCTACTGCCATTGTGGTTGCAACGGGTGCCGATACGCATTTTGGATCATTAGCAAAATCAATTGTTGGATCGCGTGCTGAAACTTCATTTGATCGTGGTGTTAACAGTGTTAGCTGGTTGCTTATTCGCTTTATGCTAATCATGGTGCCAATTGTCTTTTTTATTAATGGCTTTTCAAAAAATGATTGGGGTGATGCAGCACTCTTTGCATTAGCTGTTGCGGTTGGTTTAACGCCTGAAATGTTACCAATGATCGTCAGTGCTAACCTAGCCAAAGGCGCCGTTGGTATGGCAAAACGTAAAGTTGTAGTTAAACGACTTAACGCTATCCAAAATTTTGGTGCGATGGACATTTTATGTACTGATAAAACAGGTACCTTAACGCAAGATAAAATCATTTTAGAACATCACCTTGATATAAAGGGGCAAGTTGACTCCTCTGTTTTAGAACTCGCTTGGCTTAACAGCTATTATCAAAGTGGTATGAAAAACTTAATGGATAAAGCGATCATCCGTTTCACCGAAGAAAAGACCAACATGAAAAAAGTAGGTGTTGGTTTGTACAAAAAAATTGATGAGTTACCGTTTGATTTTGTACGTCGTCGTTTATCGGTGGTTGTGCAAAATGGCAGTGATAACCATTTAATGATTTGCAAAGGCGCTGTTGAAGAAATGCTATCTATTGCCAGTCATGTCTACGAAAATGGTGAATATTTACCATTAGACGATAAACGTAAACAAGCGTTAATTGCACTCGCGCATAACTACAACAAAGATGGTTTTAGAGTATTAGCGGTTGGTGTAAAAGATATTCCAGCTAGCGAAACAAAAGCACAATACACAGTACAAGACGAAACAGCACTTGCTATTCGTGGCTTTTTAACCTTTTTAGATCCACCAAAAGAAAGTGCGTTCGAAGCGATTTCAGCATTGAATGAACATGGTGTGGGTGTTAAAGTCTTAACAGGCGATAATGAAATCATCACCATCAAAGTCTGCCGAGAAGTTGGTTTAGAGCCAGGTATTCCATTACTTGGCACTGAAATTGAAAAAATGGATGATGCTGAACTCAAAATACAAATCGAACAACGCACTATTTTTGCTAAATTAACACCGCTGCAAAAATCGCGAATTATCCGATTATTGCAAGATAACGGTCATACCGTTGGCTTTTTAGGAGATGGTATAAACGACGCACCTGCGCTGCGCGATGCTGATGTAGGAATTTCGGTCGATACTGCAACGGATATTGCCAAAGAATCTGCCGATATTATTCTGCTTGAAAAAAGCCTAATGGTATTGGAAGAAGGTGTAATATGCGGTCGCGAAACTTTTGGTAATATTATGAAGTATCTAAACATGACCGCAAGTTCGAATTTTGGGAATATTTTTTCAGTATTAGTAGCTAGTGCGTTTCTACCATTTTTGCCTATGCTAGCGATACATTTACTTATTCAAAACTTACTGTATGATATTTCTCAACTCTCATTACCATGGGATAAAATGGACGATGAGTTTTTACAAAAACCACGCAAATGGGATGCGCTAAATATTAGACGTTTTATGATTTGGATTGGACCAACATCGTCTATTTTTGATATTACAACCTATGCACTAATGTGGTTTGTATTCAGTGCAAACAGTGTTGAAGCGCAATCGCTGTTTCATTCAGGCTGGTTTATTGAGGGGTTATTGTCACAAACATTGGTTGTGCACATGCTTAGAACACAAAAAATTCCATTTGTGCAAAGCACCGCAGCATTTCCTGTTATTGTGATGACACTGTTAATTATGGCTGTAGGTATTTATATCCCGTTTTCTCCACTAGGTGGATTAATTGGTTTACAACCATTACCTTGGTCATACTTTCCATGGCTTTTAGCAACCCTATTTAGCTATTGCTGTGTTGCACAATTGATGAAACGCATTTATATCAAACGCTTTGGTCAATGGTTTTAATTGACCAATAACAGCTAAGCGATATTAACATCGCTTAGCAATCTTAAAATTTATATAGTAAAAAATTATTAAAAACTAATTTATTCACCCTATAATTATAACTAAAAGGAAATAATCTATGAAAACACCACATAAAAATTTAATTATGCTAATCAAAAGCCGCAAACAAAAGAAAGCACAACAGCAATTAAAAGTAAAATGATTTACTTTAATAATTTAAGTTAACATGCAATAAAAACCCTCAAATTATTGAGGGTTCATTTACCGCCCCACTTGCTATTTACCATTAACCGAACAAATCTATCTAGTACCAAGTTCTCGTCGCCTCACACGCAAGCCAGCCAAGCAGAAATAGGCATTTATCTATAATAGCCAACACAATACCTATACTTGACCGGGCAGACAACGCTAGCGCATAAAATCACTAGCCGAAAAAAAGGTTATCATCATAATCATTCTGAATCGATACGGTGTAAATAATATCCTTTATTATCACAATGTACCAAAGTCAAAACCACCAAAAAATTATTAGATGACATATCTGATAGACCGATAAAGGCAAAGCCAATTAAATTTGCTCAAGTACATAGAGTAAAAAAGTTATGCCAGATAAAAGAACCAATAAAACCACTCTTATTACGACAGTTTGGTCTACTATTTTTTTACAGGTTTAACAAAAATATTAATTAAAATTTGAGTGATAAATACGGGCATAAATTCCGAATGATATTAAGATTTGTCCGCAATCTGAAAGCCTTATCTAGAGATTTTTTTGTTATTTTTTAAAAGTTTAATGCTTTCGACTATAAACTTAGTTTCTGACATGTTTAAGTCTAACTTGGTTTGTTTAATCATTGTGTTATTGTTTATATTTTATTTAAAAGTTTTGCTGTTGATACCTCATTTTTATTACTCGATTTGTTAATTTTGGATCGAGTTAATACCTTATAATCGCCTTGATTTATTAAATAATAGTTGTTATATTGGAAGGCATTGATAGGGCGTCACTCTCAACTTTGAACTATTTTAGAATGCTGGGGAGCTAATCAAAAGTAGCAGAATTAAAATGAATATTTTTAACTTCATGTTAATTCTTTTTAAACCTTTGTCTTAGTTCGGGGAATTACTTTATCAATTCTCTCATTTGATAGCTAACGTTGTAAGTTATCTTATATTAAAGATCAATGCTTTTTATATAAAAATATTAAAATTTTTATATGTTTTGGAGTTGTTTTTAAAAGGATTTATGAAAAAGCTATTCATCGCATTATTTATCTTCTCGTGCTGTAATCTTAGTTATGCCGATACTATGGGTGTTTATGTTGTAAATTCACACGATGGTTCAGTTTCATTGGTACAAGTCGAGCAACCAACCGTTAACAGCAAACAAAATTTTAATTGGGCAAAAAACCAGTTAGTTAAAATCTATAACGAAAACCCTAAACAAACGGAATTTTATTGCGGATGTGAATTCAGTTTTAACAATAAAAAAGGGACTGTTGACTTCACTAAATGCGGTTACACTCCAAGAAAAAATCAAACAAGAGCAGAACGCATTGAGTGGGAACACGTTATGCCAGCCGAAAATTTTGGACGTCACCTACAGTGCTGGCGCGATGGCGGACGTAAAGCGTGTAAAAAAGATGTTACGTTCAACTTGATGGAGGGGGATATACACAATCTACAACCCGCTATTGGTGAGGTAAATGGTGATAGGTCAAATTATCGCTATTCGCAATTCACTAAAGAATTTAATCAATATGGAAAATGCCAATCAGCCGTTGATTTTAAAGGAAGAAAATTTCAACCGCGCGACGAGATTCGAGGAACAATAGCACGAACCTATTTCTATATGTCGAATAAATACAATATAAATTTATCAGATTCTGAGTATAAATTAATGACCGAGTGGAATAAAATGTATCCTCCTAAACAATGGGAATGCAAGCGCAATCAACAAATTAAACAAATTCAGGGTAATGATAATAAACTTATTACCTCACAATGTAACTAACCAAATTAAGCCGACTCAAGTCGGTTTTTTATACAAAAATTTAAATAATTTTCTTAAACATTATCTCCATTTAGACGATCTTAAGCCTAGCAAAGCTGCTAGTTCTCAAATGCCTAGAGTTGGTATACGATCCTATAAAACGTCGAAAACCGAATGTGATGACATAAAGCGCTAGTCAGGGAAAACAACCAGAGAATTTATTTTCACTTCTTGGTTCCTCGTTTTGCTAATATAAATTCCAATGAATAATTAGCGTATGTCGGGGTAAGTTTGAATTAATCTATATAAAATTTAATTAAAATCAATATGCTATTTGAACGTTTTTTTATGAAAACAATAACGCTTTTAAAACAATTGAAAACTATTGTTACGATTTATTTTATAGATATAAAAGGGCAAAACCAAATGAGTTTTGTTTTTCTATGATTTTAATATTTTTTGCGATTTTTTACGTGTTATTTGTTGTTATTGAGAATAATTCGCATTTTTACACTAAAAATAATTTTGATTATTTTTTAAGATATGCATCTTTGATTTAATACGATTACTTTTATCAATACTATCGTTATTTTTAGGAAGCACAATGTCATCTTTAACCCTTAATCAGTTACCTTTAGGGCGCGAGGCGGTGATTACTCGATTATTACCTGAATCGTTACCCTTTCGTCGAAAGTTGCTTGCAATGGGCATTACGCCGGGTTGTAAGGTTTTGGCTGTGCGCGTTGCGCCACTTGGCGATCCGATTGAAATTAAAATGCGTGGATTTGCGCTTTGCTTACGTCGTAAAGAAGCACAAGCCATTGAAGTGATGGAGGTTAGTGCGTGAAGATAGCATTAATTGGTAACCCTAATAGTGGTAAGACAACGTTATTTAATATACTAACGGGTTCAAAACAGCGAGTAGGAAACTGGCCGGGCGTGACTGTTGAACGTAAAACCGGTATGTTCACTTATCATCATACACAATATGAAGTTATCGATTTGCCTGGTACGTATTCAATTGAGCCTGATCTGCTTAGTGTTTCGCAAGATGAGCTTATTGCGCGCCAATTCGTGCTGTCCGAAAGTGAATGCGTGATTATTAATATTATTGATGCAACTAATTTGCAACGTAGTTTGTATTTAACTTGTCAGTTGATTGATTTACAAGTACCGATGATTGTTGTGTTAAATATGAGCGATGCAGTTAAAGCCATGGGCGAACAGATTAATGTTGATCTGTTGTCAACTTTGCTGGGTTGTCCTGTGGTGGCAATATCATCTCGTCAAAAAACCGGCTTGCAGGGCTTTTATCAACAAATCGAAAACATGGTAATGCATCCATATGCAGCACAGCCATCGATTGATTTGCTTGGCGAGGATCAGCAAGCGGTGATTCATGGTTATATTTGCGATCTGCCTGAAGATAGTGTTGTGCGCCAATTTAATCGCTGGCAATTGATAGATGCCTTATTAGATGATTCGCGCTATCACTTATCACAACGTGAAACCAAAATGTTAGCGGACTGCCGCTTGTCGCTTGCAAAGTGGTGTGATAATGAAATCGATGTGGCACTTGCTAGCGCCCGTTATGACACGATTGATGTAATTTGTAAAAAAGTCATTGAGAAGCCGCGTGAGCTTAGCCGTCGGTTTTCTGATAGGTTAGATAATATTGCGTTAGGGCGTATTACTGGAATCCCGTTCTTTTTGTTAGCTATGTATGCCATGTTTATGGTGGCGATTAATTTTGGTGCGGTGTTTATTGATTTTTTTGATGTGCTTTGTGGCACTATTTTTGTTAATGGCACAACCGAGCTACTTCATGCCATCAATGCTCCAAATTGGATTACAGCTATTTTAGCCAATGGTATTGGTCGTGGCATTCAAACTGTTTCAACGTTTATTCCTGTTATTGGGGCGATGTTTTTTTGTTTGTCGTTTCTAGAGGATTCTGGTTATTTGGCACGCGCAGCAATGGTAATCGATCGGCTAATGCGCAGTATCGGGTTGCCGGGTAAAGCGTTTGTGCCAATGCTAGTGGGATTTGGCTGCGGTGTGCCAGCCATTATGGGCACGCGAACGCTTGAAAGTACACGTGATCGCATTATGTCCATTTGTATGATCCCTTTTATGTCATGTGGAGCAAGGTTGCCGGTTTATGCATTATTTGCGGTGATATTCTTCCCTAAAAACTCCTCTATAGTGGTGTTTGCTTTATATTTGCTAGGCATTGCAGTGGCAATGGTGACGGGATTTGTGCTCAAATTCACTTTATTAAAAGGTTCGCTCACACCATTTATTATGGAAATGCCTGTGTATCGTATTCCGACTTTAAGTAATCTAATTAGTTTGACTTGGCAGCGCTTAACGTCATTTATTTTTAGAGCAGGTAAAGCCATTGTGTTGATGGTAACGGTATTAAGTGTGCTTAACTCATGGGGGAGTGATGGTTCGTTTAAGCAAGAAAGTTCACAAAACTCTGTGCTTTCTGTTGTTAGTCAAAAAATCACTCCTGCATTTGCACCGATGGGGATTAAACACGATAATTGGCCAGCAACAGTTGGTATTTTTACTGGTATTTTTGCTAAAGAATCGGTAATTGCAACTCTCAATTCGCTTTATTCTATCGATGATGATAACGAGCAAGACGAACCATTTAGTTTGTCACAAGGGATTTTAGAGGCGCTAGCAACCATTCCAAAAAATCTGGCAAGTTTGTCGAATGCTGTTTTAGATCCATTAGGATTTAATACTGCTTCACAAGATATGGATTCACTAAAGACTGATTTAGAGGTGGATTCGACAACAATTTCACAAATTAAAAATGGGTTTAGTTCACCTTCGGCTGCGATGAGTTATTTAATTTTTATTTTACTTTATACTCCTTGTGCTGCGGCGTTGGGTGCTGTTTATCGCGAAGCTGGTTTTAAGTGGATGGTGTTTGTGGCAATTTGGACTTTTACCGTTGCGTGGCTTACGGCAACCATTTATTATCAATTTACGTTGCTTGGGCATTCGCCTGTAGCCGTTTGGTGGCTGTTTGGGTGCAGTGCATTTATTATTATAGTGGTACTGTTTATGCGTACTTTAGGGCGATATTCGTCTTTTAATCAATCAACAGCGCCAAATTCATCCCACTGTAAAAAATCATCGTGCTGTCAGTAAATAAATGGCTGGCTAATTTGTAAAATATAAATAGAGGAAAAGTATGCAGGGATCACCCTGCCACTTTGGTTATGGCTATGTTAATAACATCAATTCGTGATTATGTACAATTAAAAGGTCGTGCACCATTGCAAGATATTGCTAGACACTTTCACCTACCTGAAAGCGCAACTGAGCAGATGTTACGGTTTTGGATCAAAAAAGGCGTGATAAAATTGCTAGCGCAAGATCAGCCATTGGCTTGCCAAGCTAACCAGTGTCGTTCTTGTACAAGTTGTGGTTTAACTAGTCAACTTGAATATGTTTGGGTTTAATCAGTTAAATCATGGTTTAGGGAATTTTTAAATCTGCAAATTTTTTTGTTAAGTATTTTGTCGATTTAAAGAGCGATTAATGCAAATTAACCCTAATTTGATTTTGTGATTTAATTCACATAATTGAATTTATTTATACGATAAAAATAGCAGGCATGACTAATATTAATAAGTAATAATGTTACGGTAAAGCCTGATTCTGCCTTTTTTATTTGCATTTTACAGCGCTTTTTTGCCCACAGCCAAGATCAATCATCATCCAGTGACAAAGTCGTTTTATTATTGAATAAATGTTATTATACTTTCATTATAATAACACGCTGTATGAGGATAAAAAGTATGAGTCAATTAGATGAGTTTAAAAAATTAACTGTGGTGGTAGCTGATACGGGGGATATCGATTCGATTAAGCAGTTTTCCCCCGAAGATGCAACAACGAATCCCTCTCTTGTTTTGAAAGCAGCGCAACTCCCTCAATATCGCAATTTAATTGATTCTGCAGTGCAAACCGCTAAAAAATTAGGTGGTAGTAAAGAACAGCAGTTAGTTAATGCGTGTGATCAAGTTGCGGTGAATATTGGTGCCGAGATTTTAAAAACCGTTCCAGGGCGAATTTCGACCGAAGTTGATGCGCGTTTGTCCTTTGATAAACAAGGTTGTATTGAAAAAGCGCGTAAAATCATTGCACTTTATCAGGAAAAGGGCATTGATAAGTCTCGTATTTTAATTAAAATTGCGTCAACGTGGGAAGGCATTAAAGCGGCTGAAGTGCTTGAAAAAGAAGGTATTAACTGTAATTTAACGTTATTATTTTCGTTCGCGCAAGCGCGTGCATGTGCTGAAGTCAATGCCTTTTTAATTTCGCCATTTGTAGGGCGTATTTATGATTGGTATCAAGCTAAAAAACCAATCAATCCTTATGTGGCTGATGAAGATCCGGGCGTTGTTTCTGTACGTAATATTTTTAATTATTATAAACAACATGGTTATAAAACTATTGTCATGGGTGCAAGCTTCCGTAAAGTCGATCAAATCTTGGCGTTAGCTGGTTGTGATAGGTTAACGATTTCGCCCAATTTACTTGCCGAAATGCAACAATCAAATGTGCCTGTTGTGCAAAAACTTAATCCAAATCAATCTGTGGTTGAGCGCCCTGCGCCAATGACCGAAGCTGAATTTAGATGGCAACATAATAGTGATGCTATGGCAGTTGAAAAATTAGCCGAAGGCATTCGCGCATTTGCCGTTGATCAAGGAAAATTAGAAGATATGATTGGCGCACTGCTATAATCATTTACACATGATAGGGGAGTTAGCTCCCCATTTTTATACTAATTTTTGTTAATTTAACTAACTATTTTGCAAGTGATATCAACCTTGCAGGCATTAACAAATTTTCACTCAAAAAATTTTTTTGGAGATTATAATATGAATGCAACCACACTATCTCACCGCGATCTGGCGAATGCGATAAGGGCATTGAGCATGGATGGCGTACAGAAAGCAAAATCAGGGCACCCTGGTGCGCCTATGGGTATGGCGGATATGGCTGAAGTGCTTTGGCGTGGCTTTTTAAAACATAATCCAAATAACCCTAAATGGGCCGATCGCGATCGTTTTATTTTATCAAATGGTCATGCTTCTATGTTGATCTATAGTTTATTACATTTAACTGGTTATGACGTGACCATTGATGATCTAAAAAACTTTCGTCAGTTGCATTCAAAAACCGCAGGACACCCTGAATATGGTTATGTGCCGGGTGTTGAAACAACAACCGGACCACTAGGTCAAGGTATTGCTAATGCTGTTGGTATGGCTATTGCCGAAAGAACGTTAGCTGCACAATTTAATAAACTTGATCATACTATTGTTGATCACCATACTTATGTGTTTATGGGTGATGGTTGTATGATGGAGGGGATTTCGCATGAAGTGTGTTCGTTAGCAGGTACTCTTAAATTAGGTAAACTTATTGCGTTTTATGATGATAATGGTATTTCAATCGATGGTGAAGTCGAAGGTTGGTTTACTGATGATACCGCAAAACGTTTTGAAGCTTACGGCTGGCATGTTATCCGTAGTATTGATGGTCATGATGCTAAAGCGTTAAAAGAAGCCATCGAGCAAGCGCAGGCGGTAACCGATAAACCATCATTATTAATGTGTAAAACGGTGATTGGTTTTGGATCGCCAAATAAAGCCGGTAGCCATGAAAGCCATGGTGCACCATTAGGCGATGCCGAAATTGAAGCAACACGTAAGGCTCTTGGTTGGAATTATCCTGCTTTTGAAATTCCTAAAGATTACTATGATGCTTGGAATGCTAAAACTAAAGGTGAGCAGATCGAAGATGAATGGAATGTTCGTTTTGATGCTTATGCTAAGGCTTATCCTGAATTAGCCAAAGAATTTAAGCGTCGTGTTAATGGTGATTTGCCGGAAAATTGGTCACAAATTGCTAACGATGTGGTGAATAAACTCCAAGCAAATCCAGCAGCAATTGCTACCCGTAAAGCATCACAAAATGCTATTGAAGCTTTTGCTCCAGCTTTACCAGAGTTTTTAGGTGGTTCGGCTGATTTAGCGCCAAGTAATTTAACCATGTGGTCAGGATCTAAAGAGATATTAGCTAATGCGGATGGTAATTATATCCATTATGGTGTGCGTGAGTTTGGTATGTCCGCTATTATGAATGGTATTGCGTTACATGGTGGATTTATTCCTTATGGGGCGACATTCTTAATGTTTATGGAATATGCACGTAATGCCATTCGAATGGCGGCATTAATGAAAATTCGTGCTTTATTTGTCTATACTCATGATTCAATTGGCTTGGGTGAAGATGGACCAACGCATCAACCTGTTGAACAAATGGCAAGCTTACGTGTTACGCCAAATGTGAGTACTTGGCGACCGTGCGATCAAGTCGAATCAGCTATTGCGTGGCAATATGCGATAGAACGTAAAGACGGTCCAACAGCGTTGATTTTTTCACGACAAAATCTTAAACAACAAGACCGCACTGCTCATCAATTAGCTGATGTGTATCGCGGTGGTTATATCTTAAATGATTGCATAGGTACACCTGATTTAATTATTATTGCGACGGGTTCAGAAGTTGAGCTTGCTGTTGAAGCTTATCAACAATTGACTCAAGCAGGTAAAAAAGTGCGGGTGGTGTCAATGCCATCAACCGATGCGTTTGATAAACAAGATCAGGGGTATAAAGAGTCAGTATTGCCATCGTCAGTAACAGCTCGCCTTGCCATTGAAGCAGGTATTAGCGATTATTGGTATAAATATGTTGGCCTTAACGGCAAAGTGATTGGTATGACAAGCTTCGGCGAATCAGGTCCAGCGGATCAATTGTTTAAAGAGTTTGGTTTTACTGTTGAAAATGTGCTTGCGCAAGCAAATAGCTTGTTGAAATAGTTAATTTATTACATTAAAAAAACGCCATCAGCAAAAGTGTTGATGGCGTTTTTTGTTATTTAAATAATGGGTATTAATTAAAAGGATTTGGGTCATTTTTTAATTTATTAAATTGATATAATTTATTGTTATCCCAATCTTTTACTTTGATATTCTGTTGTTCGGGTATCTGAGCAAGCTCATTTTGCATATAATCATGTTTCACATCTAGTTTAACCCCCATCCAGTTGCTTAACAAATAAACTAGTTGGAATCCCGATATCTGTTTATTAATTTTTTGTTGGGAGGATTTATCTGAATCAAAAAAGATAAAAGGAACTCGATAGCTATCTTGGTAGTTTGGATTGTGTCTTAAATCATTGTATTGATCTGCATGTGCAAGTCCATGATCGGCAAAGTAAACGACTGAATAATCTTGCTTGTATTTTTCTAACTTATTGATTGTTTCCGCAATAAGATCGTCTGTTTCTTTAATGCTACTAACATAACATGATATGTTTTTGTTATTCAGATCAAACTGCACTTTAAATTCTAATCGCCTACAAAAGTGGGGATGAGAGCCAATTAGATGCATAACAATAAGTTTTGGTTTACTATCTTCTGTCGATAAAATATTGTCTAATTCAGGTAATAATAAGGTATCATGTTTTCCTCTTGATGATTTGCCATTATATTCGCCTTTTTTGGTATAAAAAGAATGCTTTGCATAAGCGGCAATACGGGGTACGGTAATTTCAATTGCGCCTAATTTGCCTTGATTTGAAAGCCAATAGGTTTCAAATCCAGCATCATTAGCAATGCTTACAATATTATTATTGAGTTGAGCATTCACCTTTTTGTCGACTGAAAAGATCGATTGGCTAATGAGGTGTGGAATTGATGCCTGAGTATTTGGGGCTGGTGCAATCAATCCATCCCAAATAACACTGGCATGAGTGCGGGTAAATGGTGTATTGTCATATTTAAAACCATAAGCACTCATATAGTCTTTTCGAACGCTTTCACCAATGATAATAACATAGGTTTTATGCTTTGGGTTAACCGATACAATTGGTATGTTATTGGTTTGTTCAATCTGTTTAAGTTGTTGTTCTTTTTCAGTTAAATATAGTTTACTACTTTCATAAAATCCAATACAGAACTCTAAAATAGGATATTTGATATTACTAAAAAAAGAATAAGCTATTGAACTGAAAGTGTCTGGATGATGTCGAAGAATAGTTTTTATTGGTTTATAAAAAGTTAATCCTAATACAAAAATAATTAAATAGCGGTTGTTTATTTTAGGGAACGGAAACTTTTTAAATAAGATAATAAAAGATACCGCCAAGAATAGCGGAACAAAATAGAAATAACTAGGCAGTTGTGAACAAAACTCTGTCATTTCATCAATATCTGTTTCAGCAATAGAACTAATCACGGCAACATTGGGTGAACCATAATAAAATCCTACCGGTGAATAGAGTGCTGCTATGACAAACCATATGCCAAAAAAGATTCGGAAAAAAGTAAATCGCGCCAAAAAGATAAGAGAAAAGTAAGTTAGAAATATGCGATCAAATCTTTGAGGGAAACCTAATAAATAAACCAACAGAATAGAAAGACAAATATACACGCCGTGTAAAAATAGATTTTCTTTTTTTATCATTATAGTAACTATATTAATTATATCAAATTTAGGTTTCAAAGATTATAAATTTATTCAAATTTTAAGCAATGTTTTTTTATTTAATTAAATATTTAATTTAAGTATTAATTAATGATCATTTAATAGAAGTATTATTACACAAGGCGATGCTTATTTTAGTGATAAAACTGATTGGGTATAGATAACGGCGACGAGAAAACGAAGAAGTTTCTTTATTAGTGGGCTGCTAGAATAGCAGATAAAACCGCGACTTGTCCATAATCATTCAAGGATTAACCCATTTTTCAGCTTGATTATTCAAGATTCCATACTAGACTATGAATCAAAATATGGTTAACCCTTTTTATAGTATTGAAGGTCTTATATAAATAATGTTATTTTGATGCCTGTTCTAAAATAACCTCCACGGGTTGTTTTTGGATGTAGAGCATTCTTGCTATTAATAGTAAAGCGGCAACAGCAAGTCCTGATATAATACCTATCCAAAAACCAGCTGCACCAATTGGCTCAATGATTAGGTTGGTTAATCCTAAAACATAGCCAACAGGCAGTCCAACTATCCAATAAGAAAGTAGGGTGATAAAAAAGATGCTTTGGGTATCTTTGTAACCTCGTAGTACGTTACTTGCTACTACTTGTAAATAATCTGATGCTTGATAAATAGCCAATAATATAATAAGCTGCATACAGATAGCCATGACGGCGGTTTCTTTAGTGAATAGAGCCACAATCGGTGTTTTAAAAATAACTAAGATTAGCGCAACAATAATCGCGATGGCTAAGGATATGGCTAAACTAATATAAGCGGTTTGTTTGGCTAAAGCTGGTTTTTTTTTGCCCAGTAAATAACCAACACGAATACTGGTTGCAACACCAAGAGATAATGGAATAGCAAAGGTTAAACTGCTGATAGTGAATATAATTTGATGTGCAGCAACGGTTATTTGACCTAATGGGGCAATTAATAATGCAATCACAGCAAATAAGCTCATTTCAAAAAAGTAAGCGAGCGCAAGAGGAGTGCCAAGCACAATAATTTTTTTGATTATGCCAAAATCAACTAGTTTGGTGATCGGTGTTTGACGAATATCGCGTTGGCTTGCGCTAGTAAGTGTATATAAACGTATTAATATAAACATGAGCCAAAAAATGATTGCCGCTGTAATGCCACAGCCGACTCCACCAAAAGCAGGTAAGCCTAATTTTCCATAGATTAAAACATAGTTAATTGGAATGTTGGCAAGAAGGGCAATGAATATGATCACCATCGCTGGTTTGGTATTTGATAGTCCTTCACATTGATTTCGGTAGACCAAAAAGAGTAAAAAAGCAGGTACACCCCACATTATGGCGCGTAAAAATGAGACGGCAACGTCAACCATTTCGGGATCGATAGGGTGATCAGCTGAGCTTCTTAAGTTAATGACTTTGTCAGAATGGTATAGAAACAACATCATTAATATTGATAATATGAGCGCTATTACTACACCTTGACGGGTTTGATCAGCAACTTGCTCACGTTTAGCTGCACCATTTAAGTTTGAAATAATTGGTGTTAATACCGTTAACAAACCTTGTCCAAATAAAATCGTGGGCAACCAAATTGACACTGCAATAGCCACACCAGATAGGGCTGTTTTGCTATAATTCCCTGCCATAATGGTATCGACAAATGTAATTGCTGTTTGTGATATTTGTGCAATAAGTACAGGAACCGCTAATTTAACGAGATTTTTTATTTCGTGTTTATAATGTTGTTTCATTGTTTTTATTACCTTTTAACTGTTCCCCATAGGTCGTATTCATCGGAATGTTCAATGTTAACTTGAACAATATCACCTATATTGACTTGGTTTTCTTCGTTTAAATAAACAACACCGTCGATTTCAGGGGCATCAGCCATGCTGCGACCTATTGCGCCTTCGTCATCAATTTCGTCAATAATGACAGCTAGTGTTTTGCCTATTTTGGCTTGTAATTTTTGTGTTGAGATTTTTTGCTGTAATTGCATAAAACGATCAAAACGTTCTTGTTTGATTGTTTCTGGAATTTGGTTTGCCAGTTCATTCGCAACAGCTCCCTCTACTGGGCTGTATGGGAAACAGCCAACTCGATCTAATTGTGCTTGTGACAAAAAATCAAGCAGTAGTTCAAAATCCTGATCGGTTTCGCCAGGATATCCAACTATAAACGTTGAACGTAATGTAATATCTGGGCAGATTTCGCGCCATTTGTGAATACGTTCTAAGGTTCTTTCAATTGAACCGGGGCGTTTCATTGATTTTAAAATAGTTGGGCTTGCGTGTTGTAATGGCACATCTAAATAAGGCAAAATTTTGCCATCAGCCATTAATGGAATTAGATTATCAACACTTGGATAAGGATACATATAATGCAATCTGACCCAAATTCCTAAATTTGATAGTTGTTCACACAGTGTTTGGATATCAGTTTTTAATGGCATTCCATTCCAGAAATTGGTGCGATTTTTGATGTCGATACCGTAAGCCGAAGTATCTTGGGCAATGACTAATAACTCTTTAACGCCACTATCTGCTAAGCGTTTTGCTTCATCTAAAACATTACCAATTGGTCGGCTAACCATATCTCCACGCAAAGAGGGAATAATACAGAATGTGCAGCGGTGATTGCAGCCTTCAGAAATTTTAAGATAAGCGTAATGTTTTGGCGTTAATTTAACGCCCTGACTCGGGATTAAACTGGTAAAAGGGTTGTACTCAGGTTTAGGGGCATATTTATTCACATGACTTAAAACCGCTTCGTAGCTATGCGGGCCAGATATTTCAAGTACTTTGGGGTGTACCGTTCTAATTTGATCTTCTTTGGCTCCAAGGCAGCCAGTTACAATGACTTTTCCATTTTCGTTTAGTGCTTCGCCGATTGCTTCAAGCGATTCTTGAACTGCACTGTCAATAAATCCACAAGTGTTAACAATGACTAGATCAGCATTGTCATAGCTAGGTACGACTTGATAACCTTGTGTGCGTAGTTCAGTTAAAATTCGCTCAGAGTCAACTAAGTTTTTAGGACAACCAAGGCTTACAAATCCAATTGTAGGGGGTGACATATTCATAGTATTTATAATAGTGTTTAATATTTAAAGAGGTATTGTTTGAGAATTAATAAACTATATTTGTTAATTATCATTTGCAAATAAAAATAACGTCGACATTTTATCATATTTCATCATAGTTAATACACTGATTTTCTAATTTGAAATTTCTATCAACAATGCTTCGGATATCTATTATTTATCACTCGGAACGTAATCTGTTTGCTTGAATAAGAAAGCTTATTGGTTGAGTGCTATAGAACAATAAAATAAAGCCTTTATTTTTAATAAAGGCTTTTAAAAAATAGGAAGTTAAACTTGCTAATCAAACATTATTATTTTAGTGCATTTATCACTTCGTCAATTTGACGATTTATGCTTTCTGCGCCACCACCCGACAAATACCAAAGATCAGGGGTTAAATAGACAACTTGTGTTTTATTTTTGTTTAGAATGTGTTGCGAAAAATAGTGTTCAGCCATACCTTGTTTGCCGATTGCTTTACTACGATCAACAACAAAGATAATATCCGGCTTCACCGATTTAATGTAATTATCATCAACAAAAATTGGTTTTGGTTTGCCTATGGCGTTATTTGTAGGCATAACGGTGAGTGATACCGCTCGTTTAACGTTTAGTACGTCATGAATCAGTGCCGCACTTGAACTTAAATTGATAAGAATCATCTTTCCATCATTATGAATAGCAACGATAGCCTTTTTAGCACTGGCTTGGGCTAAAGTTTGGGCATCTTGAATTTTTTTATCTAATGACTGGATAATATTTTCCGCTTTGTTTTCAGTGCCTGTGATATTTGCCAATACTTGGATATGATTTTTGGTCGATTCAACGTAATTTTTGGCGTCAACACTTAAATTAATGACAGGGGCAATTTTAGATAAATCTTCGGCTTTACTTGCCTGACGTCCATCAATAACAATCAAATCAGGCTTAACCTGCTTGATAGTTTCAATATTGGGTTCTTTCATATTGCCCGTATCGGTAATCGAGGAGTTATTATATTGTTGCAAGTAAGATGGGATAACTGACAGTGGGGTGGCTACAACTATTGAGCCTTTACCTAATGCATCTAATGTATCTAATGCGCCGTAGTTCATTACCACTACTTTTTTAGGCGCTTTAGGGACGACCACCGTTTGGCTATCAGTGGTGACACTCATTGTTGATGATGATTGGCAGCCGGTTAAACCTAATACAATCGCCGCAATACTACTTAAAAGTAACTTTTTTTTCTTGTTCATATCAATTTTTCCACATTATTGTAAATGATAATAATTATTATTCAATAAATGAAAATTGTCTAGATCTAAATAATTTTTTATAAAGATATTGATAATCATTCTCATATGGTGTAGTGTTTTATAGAATATAAACTATAAATATCATTATAAATAATGGGGTTATAAGAAATGAGCGCAAAAAAGAGGTTTAAATTGGCAAAACATGTCATCAATACGGGCATTTTGTTGTCATTATCAAGTACTGCGATAGCTGCTAGCAATGCAGATACCGACACTATGGTTGTTACTGCATCAGGGTTTTCTCAGCAAGTAAAAGAAGCACCAGCAACCATTTCGGTTATTACACCTAAAGAGATCGAAAATAAACCTTATCGCGATGTTACTGATGCGCTAAAAGATATTCCAGGTGTAAATATCACAGGGGGTGGGGATTCTACTGATATTAGTATTCGCGGTATGGATGCTAAATATACCTTAATATTAGTGGATGGTAAAAAAATTAGCACTCGTGAAACCAGACCAAACAGTGATAATTCCGGATTTGAGCAAGGTTGGTTACCACCATTAACAGCAATTGAACGTATTGAGGTTGTGCGTGGTCCTATGTCCTCATTGTATGGTTCTGATGCAATGGGGGGCGTTATTAATATTATTACCAAAAAAGTGTCAAATAAATGGCAAAGTGGTTTGCGTCTAGAGTCGGTTATTCCTTATCGTTCAAAAGAAAAAGATACCTACACGGGCAGCTTTTCAACCATAGGACCGATTATTGATGATATTTTAGGTATTCAACTGTACGGACAGTATTCAAAACGTCATGAAGATGAATTTCTTAGTGGTCATGCTGGGCAAAAATTACGCAGTTTAAATGGTAAATTATCGTTAAATGCCACAGATACGCAAAAATTTGATCTCGATTTTGGACGAGCTTTACAAAATAGTAACGCAACGGCGGGCAAAACAAGAGATAGATCTAGAACTAACTTTAATCGAGATAATCAGCGCAACACATTTGCTTTAACGCATACTGGCTTATTTGGTGATGTGTCAACGACCTCATTTGTCGCTTATGAAGGTAATAATAATCCTGAAAGAAAAATGAAGATTCGAAATACGGATGTAGATACGCGTGTTACTATTCCTTTTAGTATTAATATGCTGACTTTAGGTGGGAAATATACTTATCAAGAGCTGCACGATAAAGGAAATCAATTAAAAACCACATTATCTAAAATTGATCGTTGGAATTATGCGCTATTTGGTGAAGATGAATTACGTATTTTAGAAAATTGGAGTTTAACATTAGGGTTACGTTACAACAAAGACGAAAATTATGGTAGCAACTGGAACCCTAGGGTTTACAGTGTTTGGAATATTGATGATAACTTTACCTTAAAAGGTGGTTATTCAACGGGTTATGCGACTCCACAATTACGTTACGTTGTAACTGATTGGGGGCAAGTTACTGGAGGCGGATATTCCGATGGGGTAATTATTGGAAATCCAAATTTAAAACCAGAAAAATCAAATAATTTTGAAATTGGTATAGGCTATACCAATGATTATGGTATCGATGCTTCGGCAACCGCATTTTACACAAAATATAAAGATAAAATTCAATCCTATTATATTTGTGATCGTAAAAGTGGCAGCAAATGTTTGTTAAAGGGTTATAGTAAAAAGTTTGACTTTATACAAGGTCGTGAAAATGTGGGTAAAGCTGATCTTAAAGGTCTTGAGTTCTCATTTAAAACACCTTTATTTACTGATTTCTTATTAAGTTCTAACTATTCTTGGACAAAAACAGAACAAAAAAGTGGTCAATATAAAGGACGAGCTTTAAATAGAACGCCTAAACAAAAATTCAACACCCAACTCGATTGGTATGCCACACAGCAATGGGATTTATGGGCTAAGATGGCCTATTATGGTATGGAATCATCAAATAATCGTAATGGCACAAAAGTTGACTATCCAGGCTATACTTTCTGGGATATAGGGGCATCTTATCAAGTTCATAAACAAGCTAAAATTTATGCTGGTGTTTATAACTTATTTGATAAAGATGTTTCTAATGAAGATTTTGGTAAAACCTTAGAAGGTAGGCGCTATTTTGTTGGTACCGAAATTAACTTCTAATTAACCAAAATTTCGGTTTAGTTTATTATTCTAGGCAGCTTTAATATAGCTGCCTTTTTTAGAAAAAAATCCATTAATTTATGCATTTAGTCACTAAAAAATTACCTGTATAAGGCATTCATTTTATTTTTTATTTTTTGTTTTTGATAAAAATAATCTGTATCAATCATGAGTTGAGTTTGTGATATATCTAGGCCTTTACTTACTTGCTCAATTAATGCGATATTGTCAATGGGTTGTTTTAAATCTTCTACTGCAATCCCCGTTTTGAGGCGTTTCAGTTACTGATTTTACTATAAATCACCTTGATTGATTAAATATCTGTTAATATATTTAAAACTAGAGGTGGGTGCGCCCCACCTTTGATTGGTTAATAGACTGGTAATGATATCAATATTATAAACAAGAGAATTAAGCGTATGTTTATTCTTTTACTCTTTTAAGTCCTCATTGAAAGCTGAGGGTTTGTTTTATCAAGTTCCTTGCTGATGGTTGCTGTTGCATGATGCTCTACTATAAAAGTCGATGTTTTTAACATATTAAATTTTTACAGTTATTGGATTTATTTTAAATGTATTTTATGGGAAAAATAGCTATCTTACTTTTATTTACTCCGTTATTGGTTTATTCTGCACGGAACTTTAATTCAGCTAAAACACATTTAACTAAATTATATAAATTAAACCCTAATCAAACTACATGTTATTGTGGATGAGAATTTTAGTGGATAGATAAAAAAGTGTTGTTAATTTTGACAAATGTGGATACCAGACAAGAAAAATCAGGCTAGAGCTGACCGCATTGAGTGAGAACATGTTATATCTGCAGAAAATTTTGGTAGATACCTAACATGCCGGCAAGCAAGTGGACATAAAACGTGTAAAAAAGATGCTACTTTCAATCAAATTGAAAGGGATATGCGTAACTTTCAAGCGGCTATTGGTGAAGTGAATGGCTATAGGTCTAATTATCGTTATTCGCTATCCACTAAAGAATTTAATCAGTATGGGAAGTGTAAAAATGCTGTGGATTTTAAGGCTTGTATATTCCAGCCACGTGACGAAATTCGTGAGATGATAACACGTACATATCTTTACATGTCTGATAAATATAAAATCAATTTATCTAATCAAGAAAAGAAGCAAATGATGTTTTGGAATAAAATGTATGCACCTGAAAATTTGGAGTGCAAACGTCATGCGCATATAGCAAAAGTGCAGGGTAATGATAACAAGTTTGTTACTGGGTGGTGTCCACAATGAAAAAATTAATCGTATTATTTTTAATTGTTTTTTGGTCGGAAATTGTAGATGCGGTGGTAATCCATAATATAACATATCGTGGTTCAGATCCTGATGCAATTAGGTTGATCGGTGGTGTATCTTTTTTTGCTTTGATTTGTATCTGCTTTATTATGGCCAATTTTCTATTAGAAGAGAGTGATAAACCAAAGGATGAGCAAGATAAATTAAAGCAAAATAGAGTTCGTTCTAGCAAAAAAAACAAACCAGTGAATGAGAAATTCAAGAAATACGAAATATACACTTCTAAGAATTTTAAAAAGAAAAAATGAAGCCACTTAACTGTGTTTTTTTGACCAGATTTTGAGTAATTCACTCAATATCAAATCGACAGCAATGCTATATACACATCTACATAATAAACAATATTAGGCTAAAGAGAGATTTAAATTTATGAAAAAATTAGGTAAGTCAACAGGTAGAATGTTATTTAACTGGAAACGAGTTAAGTCAAGTATTGAAAATAAGGCCAATTCCTTTCACCAAAATAAAACTCAAATTTTAAGCAAAAAATCATTCATAAAAATCGCTGATTTTATTGAAATTTTTTCATGTGTAAATTCGTTTATTTTGAAATTGTTAGCATTTAAAGGGTTATTTAATGGTATCCATTTTACCCTACTAATAAAATCTAAACTTAAGGTAATCACTTTAAAGGCTTTTTAGATAAGGCTTTAGGATGGTACGCCCGGGTGGACTCGAACCACTGACCCCCACCATGTCAAGGTGATGCTCTAACCAACTGAGCTACGGGCGTATATTTGAAACACGCAAATATTAGCTGGCAAATTGATTTGTAGCAAGTAAAAAAATAAAAAAATAGCTGTTTTTTTAATCTTTCGAACTGAATAGGTTGTAAAATAAACATTATTTGCTTGCGATTTAAATAAAATCATCATATTTGAATCAAAAAATCTTTTCTAAAAAATTTTTTATTATTGGGAGCAATTGTAAATTTATATAAATTCGTGGTGGTTTGTTTAAATTAATTTAGCTATACTCGCTATCTCAAGTTAGGCTCTGCATGTTTAGGTTGGTATGTCGATAAAAGATCAGATTGAAGATGTTTTGCAAAATGTTTTTGGTTACAAGTCATTTAGAAATCAACAAAGAGAAATTATTGAATCTATTATCGATGGACGTGATACTTTAATAATTATTCCTACAGGCGGCGGTAAATCTTTATGTTATCAAATTCCCTCAGTATTATTGCCGGGAACCGCAATTATTGTCTCTCCTTTAATTTCTTTAATGAAAGATCAGGTTGATCAGTTATTAGCCAATGGTATTTCTGCCGCCTATCTTAATGCCTCACTATCATCGACCGAGCAACAAGAAGTTATCAAAAAATATTTGGATCACTCCATAAAACTGTTATATGTTTCTCCTGAACGATTAGCATTACAGGCTTTTTCTACATTAATTGATGAATATCCACCTTCTTTAATTGCTATTGATGAGGCGCATTGTATTTCACAATGGGGACATGATTTTAGACCTGATTATCGTCAATTAGGTCAACTTTCAACTCGTTTTCCTAAAGTACCCATTGTTGCATTAACCGCAACTGCCGATAAAATGACGCAGACTGATATTATTCATCAATTAAATTTGGTTGATCCATTAGTAATAGTGCGAAGTTTTGATCGGCCAAATATTCGTTATACGGTGGTCGAAAAATTTAATCAAACTGAGCAGGTTGTTTCGTTTATTGAAACACAAAAAGGCAATAGTGGCATTATTTATTGTTCAAGTCGTTCAAGAGTGGAAGATATGACCACTAGACTTGCTGCACGAGGGTTTTCCGTTAAAGCTTATCATGCTGGGCTGTCTAATAATGAGCGCCAACAAGCACAGGAAGATTTTTTAAAAGACAATGTACAAATTATTGTAGCAACGGTTGCATTTGGTATGGGGATTAATAAACCCAATGTGCGTTTTGTTGTTCATGCAGACTGCCCTCGAACGATTGAAGCTTATTATCAAGAAACGGGGCGAGCAGGGCGTGATGGCTTACCTGCTGAAGCGATGCTACTGTTTAATAGTAAAGATCTTAATTGGTATCAGCAACAAGTTATTGAAAAAAGAGAAGGGCAACATAAACAGGTTGAATTGCAAAAGATTGATGCAATGGAAGCTTTTGGGCAAAGTTTGACTTGTCGGCGCATTGTGTTGCTTAATTATTTTGGTGAACAGCGGGAAGAACCTTGTAATAACTGTGATGTTTGTTTGTATCCTCCTGAACTTTATGATGGCTTAATTGATGCACAAAAAGTTTTATCCTGTGTTTATCGCGTTGAACAACGTTATGGAGCGCAATATATTGTCGATGTTTTACGTGGCTCTGGGCGCTCTCAAATTAAAGATAATGGTCATGATAAATTATCTGTTTATGGCATTGGTAAGCAAAATTCATCTGGCTATTGGCTCAGCGTTATTAGACAGCTGGTTTATTTGGGATATTTAAATCAAAATATATCAACTTATACCACTCTGCAATTAACACAAAAAGCACGTTTAATTCTTCGGGGAGAAACATCATTATCATTGGCCAAACCTCGTTTAGAAATTGTTAAGAAAAGCCGTATAAATCGTTACGCTAGAGCAATTAATTTAACAACTATTCTAGCTTACGAAGAACGAATTTTATTTAATAATCTTAAACGATTGCGTAAAGATATTGCCGATGCCGAAGATATTCCTCCCTATATTGTTTTTAGTGATGCGACATTGCTTGAAATGGTTCAAACTAAACCAGAAAGTAAAAAGCAGCTCATTAATATTACTGGTGTAGGTAAAATCAAATTGGAAAAATATGGTAATTTGTTCTTAGATGAAATAAATCAATTTATGATAAAAAATATGTAATTCATAGGAATAGCTTTTATAGTTGTTTGATTGATAAGATGGTTATTTCCCGTTTTAACCAATAGTGTTGTGCCTTCTCAATTAATCGCCAAACGGTATAGAATCCTGAATATTTTTTACAAAAAATATAACCTAAAAAGTGAATGTTTAGCTTAATTTATCTTCAGTAGATTTTAGATGGTTAATATCATAACAGATAGTTTTATAACGTTATTTGTTAGTGGTTAAAGGGACAAATAGCTTCAATTAGAATTTCTTTAGCTTTTTATAAATGGCCGGATGACTGACCATAAAACGATTTAGCTAAATCGATAGTGGTCATTTTTGCTTATAATATAAACGCCCTGCATCTTGTGGGGGATGGGGCGTTAACTTTGCTTTTTTATAATATTCATTACGTAGATTCTTAAATTACTGTAAAAAACGCGAGTAATTTCTACATATAAGTTTGTAAAAGTATATATTTTCCTAATAACTCACTAAAAAACAAATGTGTATTATTATCAATGACAACGCAAGGCATTACAATAGCATTTCTTTTAGATAAAAATTTATTTTTATTTTGTCGTAATATTTCTAAAGCTGTTTGTTCGTTAATTAAACTATCGATATCAGGGCTGTTCAAACTTTCTTCATTAGTAATTTCGATTTTATTTAAGTTTTTATTATAAAAACAATTAAGCCTTGGTCTGTTAAACAACCACTCTTTAATTTCTTCATAAATAAAACACATCTTTTTTCCAACTTCAATTGGTTTTGGTAATTGAAGTGTTTCATCTTTAAGCCACATATATATCGTCGACTCATTACAACCTAAAGCTGTTGCTAGTTGTTCAATACTAATTGTTTGCGGTGTTTCTGTAAAACTTGATAATATTTTACTCATATAAATGCTCCAAAAACAAAAAATAATGGATCTTAATGATATTACAATATAATACTATAAAACTGAAATATAACTTACATTTTCCATATAATCCCCCTACTGTAACTATCCCATAGTTAGTACTCAACTCATGTAGAATACTGCCTATTTTCGTGTTTTATGTTCAATGGATGGTATATTATTTAATGCTTCATGATTTTTTTGGTGTTATATTTTCTTAAATTACCATAAATAGTGCGAGTAATTCCTACACTTTATCACTATTAAAAATGATAATTTTCCATTCAGCCCCCATATGTTATCAGTCTCTAATTTGATTGAATATTAAGCTGGTTGAGCTATAATGCGACAATTATTTAATAATTTATAGTTACAATGATTATCGGTTTTATTGGTGCGGGTAAAGTAGGTTGCACCTTAGCTAAGTATTTTTCTTTATGTGGAATGCGGATTGCTGGGTTTTATAGCCGATCTTATAAACATGCAAAAGAGGCAAGTGATTTTATTCATAGTCAAGCTTATGCATCGTTAGCTGATTTAGTTAATGATTGTGATTGTTTATTGGTTACTGTATCAGATAGCCAAATAGCCACTGTTTGGCAAGAACTTTGCCAATTACCTATTACTAATAAATGGATCGGTCATTGCAGTGGGCTGTTGACGTCACATATATTTAGCCAACATAAAATTGTTCATCCATTTGCGTTTTCATTGCATCCTTTATATGCCATTTATGATAGATTTGAATGCTATACCGCTATGTCAGGTGTTTCTTTTACGCTTGAGGCAAATGAAAGCATTATTCCTCAATTAAAAAACTTTTTTGTTTCACTAAAAAATCCTTTAGCCATTTTACCTGCGAATAAAAAGCCACTTTATCATGCGGCTTGTGTTATGTTGAGTAATCAAGTTATTGCATTGGTACAACTTGGTATTGATTTACTTGACCAATGCGAGTTAGATTCTGAGTTTAGTGAACAAGCGTGGCATCTATTATTCTTAGAAAATGCTAAAAATATATGTGAAGTAGGCGTCATTGATGCCCTAACTGGACCTGTCGAGCGAGGCGATATTGAAACGATCAAACAACATATAATGGCTATGCCGGTCAAACTAAAACCTATTTACCAGCAGTTATCTGCTATTTTACTTAATATCAGTCGAACAAAACATCCAAGCAAGGACTATCGACAATTAGAATTGGAGTTGTTACCTTGAAAAACACGATTGCCACTTTAAAAGAACGTAAACAAAACCGACAAAAAATTACTATGCTAACCGCTTATGATTACACTACAGCTAAATTAATGGATGAAAGTGGTATAGATTGTTTATTAGTGGGGGATTCTTTAGGTATGGTGATGCTGGGTTACGATAGCACCGTATCGGTTACTATGGAAGATATGATCCATCACTCCAAAGCGGTTGCAAGAGCAGCTAAGTCCGCATTTGTTGTCACTGATTTACCTTTTATGTCTTATCAAACATCTGTGTATGATGCAGTTTTAAATGCCGGTCGCCTAATTAAAGAAGGTCAGGCTCAAGCGGTTAAACTTGAAGGAGGGCAAGCATTTAGTGAACACATCAAAATGATTACGCAAGCATCTATTCCGGTTGTTGCGCATATTGGACTCATGCCCCAATCTGTTCTTGCATTGGGGGGATACAAAGTGCAAGGTAAAGATTATCAAGATGCTAAAAATATTGTTCTTGATGCATTAGCGGTTGAACAAGCGGGGGCGATTGCGATTGTACTTGAATGTGTACCTGCTGATTTAGCAAAATTGATCTCACAATTAGTGAGTATTCCAACTATTGGTATTGGCGCGGGTGTAAATTGTGATGGGCAGGTACTTGTTTATCAAGATATGCTGTCTATGTATGATGGTGTTTCTTCAAAATTTGTCAAATCTTTTGCCCCAATTGGTCATCATATGAAACAAGCGTTTACTGACTATTGCCAACAGGTAAAACAACAACAATTTCCTACTTCAATCCATGAATTTGCGATTGATGGTGAGGTAATAAACAAACTTAAATCTGAGTTTCAATTATAAGGGATAACTAAATGAATGTTGTAACGACAATTGGACAAGTACGAGAACAAGTTAAAGCTTGGCGTCAAGCTGGCTATAGTATCGGACTTGTTCCAACCATGGGTTATTTGCATGAAGGTCATCAAAGCTTAATGGCTGCGGCTAAAAGGGATAACCAAAAAGTTATTGTGACGATTTTTGTTAATCCTATACAATTTGGACCTTCAGAAGATCTTGCTAGTTATCCTCGTGATTTAGAGCGAGATAAAATTGTTTGTGAGAAGATGGGCGTAGATTTGATTTTTTGTCCAACTGCCAGTGAAATGTATGATGCTAATTTTAACAGCTATGTTGATGTTAATGGTTTAACAGATGCTTTATGTGGAAAAAGGCGCCCAGGGCATTTCAAAGGTGTTTGCACTGTTGTCACAAAATTATTCAATATTACACAACCTGATCGTGCTTATTTTGGACAGAAAGATGCACAGCAGTTAGCGGTAATTAAACGAATGGTCAGTGATCTGAATTTCGACATTGAAATTATTGGTTGCCCTATTGTGCGTGAAGCAGATGGACTAGCTAAAAGTTCACGTAATAGCTATTTGTCTGAACGTGAACGATCCGCAGCCGTGTGCCTTTATCAAGCAATTGAATGTGCCAATGCAATGATAAAGCAAGGGGAAACGTCGGTAACAGTTATAACAAAAGCTATGCACGATCTTATTGTCAACCAATCTTTAGCCAAGATTGACTATATTGAATTTGTCGATCTAGCATCATTAACATCGGTTGATAGGCTTGAACAAGATAGTTTGTGTGCGCTAGCGGTTTATATTGGTAAAACACGATTAATTGATAATTTTATTTATCAACATCACTAATTACCAATTATTTTTACAATGATAGATATAAAAAAACCGCTTAATACAAGGCGGTTTTTTTATGCTATTTATCGTATTATAAAAATTTTTACAATTCGATTAAATCGATGAGTTTATTGTTCTGCTAATTTATTGTTTGGCTATTTTACTGTAGAATAGCAACCATTTTATGCCTTAAATCAGGATTTATGCATTAATTATGAAAAACACGACTTATAATCCACAAGAAATTGAACAACCTCTTTATAAGCATTGGGAACAAAGTGGTTATTTCAAACCCAATGGTGATAAATCGCAACCAAGTTATTGTATTGCCATTCCACCGCCGAATGTGACAGGTAGTTTACATATGGGGCATGCTTTTCAGCAAACCATTATGGATGCCTTGATTCGTTATCATCGTATGCAAGGTCATAATACCCTTTGGCAATCAGGAACCGATCACGCTGGTATTGCAACGCAAATGGTGGTAGAGCGCAAAATTGCGGCTGAAGAAAATAAAACACGCCATGATTACGGGCGTGATGCTTTTATTGACAAGATTTGGCAATGGAAAGCCGAATCAGGCGGTAGCATTACTAAGCAAATGCGTCGCTTAGGGGATTCAGTTGATTGGGATCGTGAACGTTTCACCATGGACGAAGGTCTATCAAATGCAGTGAAAGAAGTCTTCGTGAGATTATATCAAGAAAATCTCATCTATCGTGGTAAACGCTTAGTCAATTGGGATCCAAAATTACGTACAGCTATTTCCGATCTTGAAGTTGAAAACCGCGAAGTTAAAGGTTCAATGTGGCATTTACGTTATCCGTTAGCTGATGGTGCCAAAACAGCCGACGGAAAAGATTATTTAGTGGTGGCAACTACTCGTCCTGAAACCTTATTTGGGGATACAGGGGTTGCGGTGAATCCTGAAGATCCTCGCTATAAAGATCTGATTGGACAATTTGTCATATTACCATTTGTTAACCGCCGTATTCCAATTGTGGGTGATGAACATGCCGATATGACCAAAGGTACAGGGTGCGTAAAAATTACCCCTGCGCATGATTTTAATGACTATGAAGTTGGGCGACGTCATCAATTACCGATGATCAACATTTTAACGTTTGATGGTGATATTCGTCAGCAAGCTGAAGTATTTGATACCAATGGTGAACCAAGCGATGCTTATGATCTAGTTATTCCTGCTCAGTTCCAAACATTGGAACGCTTTGCTGCTCGTAAAGCAGTCGTTGCAGAATGTGAATCATTGGGTATTTTAGAAAAAATCGAACCGCATGATTTGACCGTTCCATATGGTGATCGTGGTGGCGTTGTGATCGAACCTATGCTAACCGATCAATGGTATGTGCGAGCAAAAGTGCTTGCCGAGCCTGCTATTGATGCAGTAAAAAATGGTGATATCCAATTTGTACCAAAACAGTATGAAAATATGTATTTTTCTTGGATGAATGATATTCAAGATTGGTGTATTTCACGTCAATTATGGTGGGGACATCGTATTCCGGCTTGGTATGATAAACAAGGTAATGTTTATGTTGGCCGTGATGAAGCAGAAGTGCGACGCGGGAATAATCTGTCGAATGATATTGAATTATCGCAAGATGAAGATGTGCTGGATACTTGGTTTTCGTCTGCGCTTTGGACATTTTCAACGTTAGGTTGGCCGAATAATACTGATGATTTAGCCACCTTCCATCCAACCAATGTGCTCGTAACTGGTTTTGATATCATTTTCTTCTGGGTAGCTAGAATGATCATGATGACCATGCACTTTATTAAAGATGAACATGGTAAACCACAAGTTCCTTTTAAAACAGTGTATGTCACAGGTTTAATTCGTGATGAAGAAGGGCAGAAAATGTCTAAATCTAAAGGAAACGTTATCGATCCTTTAGATATGATTGACGGTATCTCACTGCCAGCTTTATTAGAAAAACGGACAGGCAATATGATGCAGCCTCAATTAGCTGAAAAAATTGCTAAACGCACCCAAAAACAGTTCCCTAATGGCATTGAGGCGCACGGTACTGATGCGCTACGCTTTACTTTAGCAGCGTTAGCCTCAACTGGGCGTGATATTAATTGGGATTTAAAACGCTTAGAAGGTTATCGTAATTTCTGTAATAAACTTTGGAACGCTAGCCGCTATGTGCTGATGAATACAGAAGGGCATGATTGTGGCTTTAAAGGCGGGGGTTTAGATTATTCTTTAGCAGATAAATGGATTTTAGCCGAATTTAATCAAACCATTAAAGCTTATCGAGACGCATTTGATACTTATCGTTTTGATTTAGCAGCTAATATTTTATATGAGTTCACATGGAATCAATTCTGTGACTGGTATTTAGAACTAACCAAATCCATTTTAGCCAATGGCGAACCGTCACAGCAACGCGCAGCTCGCCATACGTTAATTACGGTATTAGAAGCTCTATTACGTCTTGCGCACCCGATTATTCCATTTATTACCGAAGCAATTTGGCAAAATGTAAAAGGCTTAATGAATATAACCGTTGACACCATCATGTTACAGCCAATGCCTGCTTTTGATGAACAGCATTCAAATGATCAAGCAGTAGCTGATATTAATTGGATAAAAGATGTCGTGATTGCCGTACGAAACATACGTGCTGAAATGAATATTGCGCCAAGCAAACCATTGCAGTTATTAATTCGAAAATGCTCACCAACGGTGCATCGAATCAACGCTGATAACATCAATTTTATTGAATCATTAGCAAGATTGTCTGAAATTGTTTTACTTGATGATGGTGAAACTGGACCATTATCGGTCACAAAACTGGTTGATGGCGCCGAGTTATTAATCCCAATGGCAGGATTAATCAATAAAGAAAACGAACTTGCGCGTTTAGAAAAAGAAATTGAACGCATCAATGGCGAAATTTCTCGTATTGAAAATAAACTGTCTAATGCCAGCTTTGTCGATAAAGCACCAGCAGCAGTAGTTGCGAAAGAAAAAGAAAAACAAAAAGGTTATATTGATGATAAAGCCAAACTGCAAGAGCAGTATGTTGCCATAAAAAATCTTTAATCTTTGTAATAAAAAACCTCTCGTTTGAGAGGTTTTTTATGTTTGTTCCTTTAAAATTTATAACCTACACCAATCATTGCAACCCATGGATCAAGCTTATAATTAGCGGTAACTTTAGTATTACCTAAATGGGTTGTTGCTTTAGTTTCTATATCAATATAACGGATTTGAGCATTCAAAAGCCAATTGTCATTTAAAGAATAATCAGCACCGACTTGAGCTGCCCAGCCCCAAGAACTGTCAAGATCTAAACCATGAAATCCCGCTTTTTTGGCTTCACCACTAATTTTTTCATCAAAAAAGAAGGTATAGTTAATACCCATTCCAACATAAGGTTGTAACTCATATTGTGAATCAAGTGGATACCAAACGGCACTTAATGTAGGTGGTAGATGTTTAATTTTCCCTAAATGAGCACCAGAAAGCCCCGTTGAATTGCCCCCGCCTAGCTTAACTTGATGGCTAAAAGGTGTTGCAGCTAACAGTTCGACACCAATATTATCGGTCACCATATATTGGAAATTTAATCCAAGTTGTGTATCGTTATCGGCTTTTGCTTTTAGATCGCTTTTGGCTCCGCCTACTTTAACATGATCACTTTTATCTTTAGGGTGAACATAAACAGGTCCACCACGGACGATAATTTCATTTGCAGTATGCGCATAAGCTACTGCGCTGGATAATCCCATTGTGATAAGCATAGTCACTGAGGATATTTTCATTTTTTACCTCCTGATTTATCTATAATTCATGATAGAACATTTAATTTTGTTGAAATACTCACTACAGTAGAACATAGAATTATTTAATGATATAGCAATATTGAAATTTACTTGTTAAATTTAATTTTTATTGATTCATAATAAATTAAACTTAAGTCGCATAATGATAAAATTCTAATGATTTTAGAATTTTAAATTTAATTTTTGGCTATTTATCTCAAAATTTTAGTAATTAAAAATCAGATTAGTGATTTGCATTATTGCTTAAAACTATATATAATATAGACGAATATTTCGGTGGGTTGTTAGCTCAGTCGGTAGAGCAGTTGACTCTTAATCAATTGGTCGCGGGTTCGATCCCCTCACAACCCACCATTCCTCTTTTTTAATCCCTTATCCAACCGTTAAAAATCATTAAAAAACAAAGCTTTCACCCCAAAAAACACTTGCACTAAGTTGCACTGAATTGCATATATGTTTGTATACGTTTTTGTATACGGCTATAATACGACTAAAAACGTATACAAATTTTTTAGTGGTAAGTGTGTTATGGCTAATAATAAACTAACTGATATAAAAATTAAAAATTTAAAAATTAAAGAAAAAAATTATGAAATAAGTGATGGTAATAGTTTATCAATTTTAATTAAAAAAAATGGATCGAATGTAAATACCCCAAACCTAGTACACAACTCACGTAGAAAATTAAGCTGCCTGTTTTAGTGTTTTATACTCAATCGGTGTCATGTTATTTAATGCCTCATGCGGTCTTTCGGTATTATAAATCGTTAACCATTCTTCGGTTATTCTCCTTGCTTGCGCTAAGTTGTTAAAAAGATATAAATCGAGTACTTCAGTACGATAGGTACGATTAAATCGTTCAATATAACCATTTTGATATGGGCTACCGGGCTGGATATAATCAATGTTTATACCATGTAACTTTGCCCAGTTTATAAAGGTTTTTCCTGTAAATTCTGGCCCATTATCGACTCGTATTTTTAATGGATACCCATGATATTCGGCCAGTTTATCTAAGTAACGGGTAACTCTCCCTGCCGGTAAGCTTACCGCAATATCAATGCCTAGCGCCTCACGATTAAAGTCATCGATGACATTGAATGTCCTAAAGCGACGTTGATTACCACTACTATCACTCATAAAATCCATTGACCAACATTCACCTTGTTTATTGGGTACTAATAACCTTTCCGGGCATCGTGGAGGAATGCGTTTTTTACGCTTTACCCTGAGATTAAGCTTTAATTCACAAACACCCGATACACCCGTTTATGATTCCATTTATAGCCGAGCTTTCTGATGCGATTAAAGCATTTAGGAAAGCCCCAGCGTAAATGCCGGTCTGTGATAGCATTCAACACCGAAACAATCACCGAATCATTCGGTAACTTAGGTTGATAATAGTAAGCACAACGGCTTAAGCCAACAA